>NZ_AZFZ01000040.1 GCF_001435895.1 Lentilactobacillus parafarraginis DSM 18390 = JCM 14109
GTAGTGTTGCACTTAATTTGACAATTCAAGCTTTAAAATTCCATTGGTAAGCAAAAACGTTAATGCATTCTCTAGTTCACTTCCAAACCATTTATTTAAATCGACATTACTAACTAAAAATTTACTAGTTTTAGTATCTAAAAAACACAGGAATTCTATCATTCTTCTATTATCAACCTGAACAATACCTAATTCATTTTGTAATATAATTGTGCTATCTTCCGTGTTAAAAATTATGAACCCATTTATTTCATACATTTGTGTTCCCCCTTCTTCAATGCATATGGTGAAAAAGATCCTCTTGAGTAAAGTAAAATTCATACATACTCAAGAGGAATCTTATCAATTAGTTATGTGTGACCGTATTCGAGCCACCAAAACTGCAGCAACATGCAATATAAATATTACCGCCACTGCCACCACCATCATTCATAACTGTACGCTTAGAGTCCAAACGTGAAAAAATACTTTTTCCAAACACTGAACTTGCACTGTTTGATGCACTTTCCAATCCAACCGATTGAGGTTCATTAATAAATCCGGCCTTTCGCCGATAAATATTCAACCCTTGTGGAACTTGAGAAACTGATTCCCCATAAGGAACATTTCCAGAAATAGAAAACTCCATATTATTTCCTCCATTCATCTGAATCCACAGCATCTTAACCACTTATAATTTTAACGAATAAAATTATAAAGAAACCAAACAACAAACAAACCAATAATTAAGTGCAAAACAATTAGAATATTCTCATATTTCAAAAACAAGTCGATACGTCTTCTAAATACTTTAACTCCAGCACATTTAAGGGCTCGTTTGTTCTCCTAAGAAGGCTCCTTCGGATTAGATTAAGATTATAACATTACACATAAAGGCACAATAGAATTTACAATTCATTTACTTTCCAATTACTTAATCTTTACAATCACTATGCTTTTAACTTAATAGTAAACATGTAAGAACTGTTAAGTACATCCACTATAGACTTTTCATTTGGCTGCTTTGGGGATGTTTTAAATACCCGGTTTACCAGTGTGACTCAAATCTCCAGGATCAAATCAGTCCCCCCACCCTGGTAAAAACACTAAGAACAATCAATTACTCGTGACCGATACTTTCTCAAGCCAGCAACATATGCTATCCTTGATGTAGCTAGGGGAGCAATTTGCTGAGACCAATCTGGAACCCTTTGAACCTGAGAGTTAGCACTCGCGTAGGAAAGCGACTTGAATCAACACGTGAAAACTAAAATCAATTCAAAGAATTTCAGTCTGCACTTAACACTTCCCTGGCATGATCCATTGCCGTTGGGAAGTTTTTTCGTTTAGAAAGGATTTATGCCATGAGTTCGATTAAGGAACAGTTATTAACCGCCATTGATACCCACCAGGAACAACTACTGGAGCAGCTCGATCGCTTAGTCATGTTCAATACCGTGTCGCCACCGGCCCGAAATACCACCCCTATTCAGGATGCCATTACAGCTCAGCTGAAACAAAATGGCTTCACCACCACCGAACAGCCATTTTATGAACAGGACCGCTTAGTATCCGGGGTCAAGAAGGGATCGGCATCCGCTGATTATCACAGTTTAATCTTGAACGGTCACGTTGACGTTGCCGCCCTTAAGAATCAAGATGAGTGGCACACTGACCCGTTCAAACTCGTCAAACATGATGACACCCTCATCGGCCGGGGTGTCAGTGATATGAAGGGGGCCGTGGCCGCTGACCTATTCATTTTCCAACTATTGAATGATCTCAACATTACGTTACCCGGCGATCTGAAATTTCAATCCGTTGTCGGCGAAGAGCTTGGGGAAGCCGGCACCAAAACCTTACTTAAACAGGGCGAAAAAGCCGATTTTGCGATTGTTGGCGACACCACCGGCACCCACATGCAGGGTCAGGGTGGCGTGATCACTGGCTGGATCACCTTACGCAGTCCGCACACCTATCATGATGGCAACCGCATTTCGATGGTCCAAACTGGCGGGGGCTTGAAAGCTGCCAGCATGGTCGAAAAAATGGTCATCGTGATTCAGGCACTACAGACTCTGGAACGGTACTGGGGGATCACCAAGAGCTACCCCGGCTTCAAACCCGGAACCGATACCATTAACCCGGCCTATATTCAGGGCGGCATTCACCCGGCATTTGTGGCCGACGAAGCCAAGCTCTGGATTACAGTTCATTTCTACCCCAACGAAACCGTTGAAGGTATCGAAAAAGAAGTTGAAGACGAAGTCATTGCCGCAGCGAAGGCTGATCCCTGGTTGCGGGATAACCTGCCGACCTTCAACTGGGGCGGTGACTCCATGCTTGTTGATAAGGGGGAAGTCTTCCCATCCCTCGAACTAGACCTGCGTCACCCGGCAATGAAATTACTGCAGGATACCCACACCGCTGCATTTGGCGCCCATCCCGTTATCGGAATGTCGACGTCGGTTTCCGATGGCGGCTGGTTCGGTTACTACCACATCCCCGCTGTCGTATACGGCCCCGGTGAATTGGTGGAAGCTCATAGTGACAACGAAAGTGCCAGCTTCGAACAGCTGTTGAATTACAACAAATCAATTGCGGCGTTTGTTGCTGATTGGTGTAGTTCCAAAAAATAGCGTTAACCCCCATTCCAAACATAAGAAATTCAAAAGGCAGTTACCAACAAATCCAATTGATTTGTCGATAACTGCCTTTTAGAACGACCATGATAACGAAATGAAGTTCTTAGAAAAGTTGCTAATGAATTATTTGTAGACCTGTGCCAGCTTACCAAAATCAACCGTTCCCAAACCAGTTGCCTGATTATAGTCGGTGTTTGGCTGGCCAGTGAAGTAAAGATTTGAATTATTTTCAGTATCATTCATCGGATGAAACGGCGTATCCGACTGGGTTGCCAATCGATAAAGCTGCGGATTCCAGAAGCCCATTCGGGTCCGACCCGGTTCACTATTAATCAGCGCCGTTACTCCGGCAAACTGAGGAGCAACGATACTGGTTCCCCCGCTGAGTTTCCAGCCGCTCTTCGACAAGCCCTTTTGATAAATCATGTAACCCGTTGATGGATCAGCGTCCGCGGAAACGTCCGGATAGTTCCGTCCCGTTGCGGTCCCTGTAAGCAGCGCCGGATTAAAGGCTGGCTGATTCAGATTAGACAAGTACTGGCGAGCCGCAAATGTATTGACGCCAGGAACGGTCTTCTGATAGTCAGGTGTTGGGTAAACACCGCTGAATCCTCCGGTACTGCCGCCTGTCTGACTCAGCATTGAAGGCGTTTTTTGAACGAGACTTGGATGGCTTTCAAAAATCGGCCAGAAATAATCATATCCCCAAGCTCGTTCCTTCTCAACGTTCACGGTCACGCCATAATTTGTTTGCTTGAATGGCAATGTTGTTCCCCCAACGGATGTCAGCCACGGGCTGGTATCGCCGGGATCCGATTCATTAATTGTCCGATCAACTAATACCTGATTGCCATGAACGCTCTTAAAGGCGTACTTAGCCGCGCCCGTGTCACCAGATGCCGTAAACAGTGAAATTCCCTGCAGGGCACCCTGAGCGTATACCAAGTTATACAAATCGGCATACTTCGGTGTCAGTACCTTTCGCTGCTTTAACAGCTGCATGTATGAATTTGGCCCCAGTGCCCAGCTGCTAGAAAGTGCCGAAACCCGATTTTCATTAAATGCGGTTGAATAGGAATTGATTGCGTTGACCAGGGTTGGAAAAGCACTTTCTGACCAATAAATTCGCACATTGGCTTGCGGCGCAACCGAGCCGGCATACTCAGCATCCATGGTTGTTTCCATACTGTTTGACTGAATCAATTGTTTTGCGTAGACAACCATGTCACTGGGAACCTGTTTCACGGAAAGCCGGGATGGATTTGTGCTGGCACCCTCGTGATTCCAGAAATGAAGCACATTACTGCGTTGAACACCACCAAGGCCAATGAGTCCAATTGACTGGCCCTTTCCCGTGGCGCCCTGACCATAAAGCGAATCAACGTTGTACCGGTCCGTGAACCGGCTTGTATAGCCGCCCTTCTTCGCAAAATTAGTCGTGGTATCAGCCTGCGCGCCATTCATCGCCAGCTGAACCTTGGTGTTCGGGAAAAAGTACCTGGATGAATTGTGGTCAGCCATCCCCACAACCGTGTACACGGTTTTAGAAAGTCTGCCGGGAATCTTCGGCTTGGCCTTCCCAAACTGAAGCGGGTTAGCATGGTACGTGGCTTTATTCAGATCCATCCGAAAAGTCTTGTTAATATTTTTAACTTTACCATCAACAACAAGTAACAAGCCATTATCCATTGCATCGGCCTGCAAATGATGCTGCTTAAGATAAGATTTCCAGTCATTCGTAATTGTGGTGGATTGGCCGAATTTCTCCCGGATTCCCGCGGGCGTTAAATAATCTTTAAAGTCCGCATTCCCGGGCGTGTTCACCGCCAATGCCTGCTGATACATGGCTTGTTCATTTCTTGGCTTTAGGACGATATCGAACGTCACGTCATCATTTTTGCCCAATTTCTGAGCCTTAATAATGTTGGTTGACGTCATATCCGTGAAAGCTTTTGAAATCGGATTAGTCGGTGTCTTTTGCTTGGATTTAGCCGCTGCTGGCTGAACATTGACCGCCCCAAAGAGCAGCCCAGCAAACATCGATACGATTCCTAATTTCCCCCAATACTTCATAAACATATCACTCCCTCAAGTAATAGATAATGATGACGCTTTAATAATACCACTGTGGTTTATTAATTTGCAGAATCATGCATAATTACTTGAAAGTGCGGCTTGAATGACTCTTGACCCGGAAAGCATCCTTCAACGCGCCAGTTAAAAAAATCAGGACCAGTCGCCAAAATTTTCCGATTTTAATTTTTTGTTAGAGAAGTTACCGCCTCTGCGGAAAATACCTGTCAAAACCAACAAACGACCATCACGTTAAATAAAGCGTGAATGGTCGTTCGTTAGCTACATCGGGATTTTCAAAACTGTAAATTCTTTAATTTTTCCACAATTCATCATCAAGCATTTCGCCAATTTGCAAATCCATCAGCCAGAAAATTAATTAAAAAAATGATTAGAAGAAAGCCAGCTATATTGGTTAGAAAATCCAGCTTCACTACAAGAAAAATCCAGCCAATCGTCGCAATTATAAGAATGCCATTAGACAACCTGCCCCGCTCATAGTGATGAGAACTGAGTTCTGGATGAACAGCCATCACTTTGAGCGTCACAAAATAATAGCAAAGCCCAAAAACAATTAGGACAACAAACATCACCCATAATCGATCAACCCTGAATAATTCTAGTAATTGGGCAACTACAAAAATAATTAAAGTCGGCAGGTTGGTTAGGCCCGCGTATTTCCAGTGAAAAGTCATTAACAGCCTCCTGAGAAGGGATTCGCAGACACCACCCCAAACTGAACGTGATATAAGTTCATAAAGTGTCCCACCCAAGGTAAATTTCCCCAATTTCTCAGAATATTGGTAATTTAAGGCTACCATAGCACCGAAAATCTGTAAACGGCCGTTACCCAACAAAAAGAACGCCCCTTCATCCTCTAGATGACGGTGCGTTCTTCCGAGATGGTATCTGTTGAAAGGTATAAGACCAATCATTGACCAAAATTAGCTGGTCGGGTATCATGTTACGTTAAATATCTCTGTTATAAAGCGGCAAACTACGCGGATCCAGGCGCGATGGCCCGGCGCAAGTCAACTCTATCTGCATTCTCCCTCGTTTGCCCAACAGGTGATTAGTCATTCACCTTTCACTATGATTATAACTGATTCATGTAAGCAGTTACAACTATAATGCCTCAATAATATGAGGGGCCCAAAATGAGGACCGCTTGAAATGGTCTCGACCTACAAAATTGGTGACAGCAAGCGGCTAAAGGTCTGTTTAAACTTCAACCACAGGGATTGTTGGGCAAACATTTCCGGCGTCTGGCGTTCGCTTTCGGTCATATCATTAAAGAAAATGTTTCGTAAATCAACGGCAAACTTTTGATCATAGATGAACGCGTTAATTTCAAAATTGAGTTTAAAACTGCGGTAATCCAAATTAGCCGACCCAACCGACGCAATTTCGTCATCAATTACCATCGTTTTGGCGTGAATAAAGCCTTTGCCGTAGTAATAGATTTTAACGCCCTCTTCGGCCAGCTGCCGGGCATAGTATTGCGTTGCCCGGTAAACAAACGGGTGATCCGGCATGCTTGGAATCATAATTCGGACATCCACGCCTGACATCGCGGCAATCCGCAGCGCATCCAACACGCTGTCGTCTGGAATCAAGTATGGTGATTGAATCCAGCAGTAGTTCGTTGCCATGGTAATTAATTTAATATAGCCCATCTTAATCTGCTGCAAATCCGAGTCCGGCCCACTGGAAACGATCTGCATGTTCACATTTCCCTTGGTGGTGGTTACCGGAAAATACTTTGGCTGAACTTCGTCTTCGTCAACTTGACCCCGGGGACTAGTTGCGTTCCAATCCAAAATAAAACGAGCCTGCAGTCCGAACACGCCGGACCCGATAATCCGAATGTGGGTGTCGCGCCAGTTACCAAACTTCTTCTTGCGGCCAAGGTACTGGTCCCCAATGTTAAACCCACCGGTGTAGCCAATCATCCCGTCGATCACAATAATTTTTCTATGGTCACGAAAGTTAATCCGGAAATCCAAAAGAACTGATCGAGTGTTCAAGAATGGATAGGCGTGGCCGCCAACGTCATTGAGCGGCTTGAAGAACTTCCGGGTTGTCCCCATTGATCCCCAAGAATCATAGATGACCCGAACTTCGACACCTTCCTTGGCCTTCTTAATAAGCAAGTCACGGATTTCATTGCCGATTTGATCGTTGTAGAAGGTATAAAATTCGATATGAATACTTTTCTTGGCGTTTTCAATGTCCTCAATCACCCGGTGAAACAAATCGTTACCGTTCGTAAAGATGTGCACCTTATTTTGGCGGGATAAAAACGCTGAATCCGTCGTCATAAACATATCGACGGCGTTACGATTCTTGCTGACAATTTCATCCGCTGGGGTTTTCGCGTCGTGTCCCAACTGGCGGCGCTGTTCCCGGAGACGTTCATCCAGCTGCATCTGCACGTGCTTATGTAATTTGAATAACCGATTTTTAGGCAGCTTCCGACCCAAAAACGCATACGCAATAAAGCCGACCAGCGGCAGAAAGACCAGCACCAGCAGCCATGCCCAAATTGCGGCAATATCCCGTTTCTCTCGAAAGACCGTGATAACCGCAAAGATCGCGTTAATTACAACGATTGCATTAAAAATTGTGGACCAGTCAAGTGTCATTGTTCCCTCCAGCCAATAAGTTAGTATAGAATAATAGTAGAATTCTTTGCGGGCAATGCCAACCCCAACGACTTAAAAACAGTCGAGCTATCGAAATTGACGCACGTTATCTAACCCATAAAAAGTATTCATTATCAGTATACTAGAAAGAAGCTCGTAAATATGACTATTTTTCAAACTTTTCCGGGAATGATCCACGGGATCCACTCGGTGCGCTTCATCCATTTCATTTTCAATGAGCAGCCAATGATCGGAATAGCGCTGATTGTCGGCTTGATTTTATACATGATTTATAAGATCATGAACCGTTAATTTTCGTGCCAACCTAACTGTCCGGATATTATCCGGCAGTTTTTTCATGGCTTTCAAATTAGGATGAAAACATCTGGAAGTGGAACAGTAAATTCTTGCTTTTTTCGCTGGAAGCGGCCTATGATGGGTGGGCTGTTAAGAGCGATAATGGCTTACCAGGCGTCAAAATACCATTACATCAACCTAAACAATTGTGAAACAGTATTCATAACCATCAAAAATCACGGAACAGGAAGCGATATTTTTGAATAAACAAAGTTCAAGCCACCAATGGATTGCCCTGACGGCAATGGGACTCGGCGTTTTCATGGGCTTATTGGACGTCACGGTTGTCAACGTGGCCCTGCCAACCATGGTCCGAGATTTTCAAACAACTTTCACGGACTTGCAGTGGGTACTGAACGCCTACACATTGGTCTATGCGGTGACTTTACTCATCATGTCCAAACTTGGCGATATGTACGGCCGCAAGAAGATCTTTTTAGGGTCACTCATTCTGTTCGTCGTCGCCTCCGCTATCAACGGAATGGCGCCAAGCCTGCTGATCCTCGACATTAGCCGGGGAATTCAAGCGATTGGCGGCGCTGGCATGATGTCGTTGTCAATGGCGCTGGTTGCGTCTAACTTTGCCGGTAAGCGCCGGGGATTAGCATTGGGCATTCTGGGATCGGTCATCGGCGTTTCGTCAGCTTCCGGTCCCTTAATTGGCGGCTACTTGGTCGAACACTTCGGTTGGCCGGCAATCTTCTACGTTAACGTGCCATTCGGGATTTTAGCCGTCATTTTGACCGTCATTTACGTCAACGAGACGCCAAGCTATGGAAAGAATCACAAAGTTGATCTGATTGGGATGGGGCTTTCCGCAGTTGGTTTATTTGCCATTATTTACGGCCTCATCGTTAAGGAAAGCCACCCCCACTGGACGTGGCTGGATCCCCGGGTCAGCGGTCTGATTGCTGGCGGAATCGTGATTATGATCGTATTTGTGTTTGCTGAACTAAAAGCTGACGACCCAATGATGGACGTGACGTTTTTTAAACGACCGCACTTTCTGGGAACAATCTCGGTGGCCTTCGCGTTAGGCTGCGGGATTTACGCTTATAACACATTTCTAACCGCCCTGATGCAAAACTACATCGGCTACTCGGCGGTTCAAACCGGGGTCCGGCAGCTCACAATCAGCGGCTGGTCACTTGTCCTCGGACCAGTTGCGGGGATTTTAAGTGCCCGGTACTCTAAAAAATGGATGATCGTTGGCAGCCTCATCATTGCCGGTCTCGGTTTCTTCTCAATGGCCAACGCCGTCACGCCCACGGTCACCTTTGCCGGGCTTTGGCCGGGCATGGTGCTAATGGGGATTGCCAACGGCATGGTCAACCCACTGCTAAACACCGCCGGCATGGAAGGCGCTCTTCCCAACGAAATGGGAATGGTCTCCGGGCTGCTTAACGTTTTTCGCCAATTCGGGACAACGGTTGGGGTTGTTGGTCTGGGACTGATTCAAGATGCCCAGTATGAAAACCACCTCAACGCCCACCTGCCGTCAATCTCAATGCCAGCCAAAGCCCTCAGCGGCATCAAGGACGCCTTAATTAACGCGGGACCATTTTCCGGCCACGGCGTTGCCTTCTCCGATAAAATGCAACGGATGCCCTTTGCCCACGCCCTTCAACAGATTGTCATCAAGGCCTATGACAATGGCATGATTGCCGTCGCTATCTCATCGGCCGTGGTGGTGCTGCTTGGAGCGCTCGGCGCCGCGTTTTTGATGCGTAACCAAATTAACTCTCAGGATATTGAACTCAAGCAGCGTCACTAGTCACCGAACAACTTCCTTGCGATTGGGGGTGTTTGCGCTTACACTTAGCTCGAAAGCGACGAATACCATTCAATTAAGGAGGGTTAATATTATGAAAGCATTTGGTTATAATCACCATGGCGGCCCCGAAGTTTTTCAGGAATATGATGTGGCGACCCCCACTCCGGCACCCAACCAGCTGCTGATTCGGACAATTGCGATTGGGTTAAATAACCGTGAACGTGCGGAAAGAGCTGGCGGCGGCTATGGCGGTGGCACGTCGGCCCCACTCATTCCCGGCCGGGACGTGGTTGGTGAAGTCCAACGCGTTGGCAGTCAAGTCACTGAATTTGGTGAGGGGGAACTTGTACTGACCCACACCGAGGAGGGTTACGCGGAATTTGTCCTTGCCGATCTCGACGCAACCGTTCGCGTTCCAGACGGGATCACGCCCACCAGAGCGGCCGGGCTCATCACCCCTGGGCTGACCGCTTATAAGACCGTTAAGTACTTTGCGGACGTGAAACCCGGTCAAACCGTGATCATTAAGGGTGCTGCTGGCGGCGTTGGTTCAATTGCTGTTCAGATTGCGACCGATCTTGGGGCAACTGTCATTGGCATTGCCTCCAGCCACAACCGTCAATTTGTTGAATCCATTGGCGCCAGCCAGTTTGTCGCCTACGATCAGGATGATCCGGCTGTTGTCCTCGCTGACACCGGCGACGTTGTGATTAATAGTGCCATGAATGGCGCCGGGACCGAAGATGACATTAAGATGGTTAAGCCAAACGGCACTATCGCCAGCGTGGCTCACGAGTCCCCGGTAACTGACAAACCGCTGAAGTTCGTTCACGTCCATCCGACCAATGCCATGACTGATCGCGAAGCCCTCCAAGCAGTGGTTGACTTAATGCGCGAGGGTAAGTTGACCGTCAACATTGGCTACACGCTGCCATTTACCCGCGACGGCTTTGTGAAGGGTCACCAATTGCTGGAAGAAAAGCATGATGGCCGGGTCATCATCGTAAACGAATAGTCATGATGAATTTCAAATAGACTCTATCGAATTTAAAAGAGTGGCTCACCAAGCAGTTTCATTCAGTTCCTGCTTGGTGGGCCACTCTTTGACTTTTTTAACGATAAAGTTCGGGCCGACGATCCGCAAACACCGGCATGAATCCCCTGGCATCATCAGTTTCAGAGGTCTCAATTCTAATGGTCTTTAATTGTGGTTGATCATCAAGGGTGACTAATTCATCACCCATTGGATTATAGACGCCGGAATGACCGCCAAATGGGTTGTCCGGATCATTTCCAACCCGATTAACCGCCACCACGAAGCTTTGATTCTCAATTGCCCGCGCTGCCAACAATCGTCTAAATTGGGGAATTCGTGAAGTTGGCCACTCAGCCGGCACAAAAATCACCCGGCTGTCATCCAGACTAAGTGTTCGCAGCCACTCAGGGAAGCGAATGTCGTAACAGATCACGCTGGTGGCATTGATCCCTTTGATGGCGAAGTGATCCTCCTCGTGACCGGCCGCCAGGTACTGATCCTCCTTCATGAGACCAAAGAGATGCACTTTCTGATAAGTTGTCATCAGCTTGCCGTCCGGTCCATAAATATAGGTCGTATTGAAAAAGGCGCCGTTCTGAGCAATGGCCACCGATCCGCCATGAATGATGAGCTGATACTCTTTAGCCAGTCCTGACAGCAACTGCCGCGTCTGTTGACCATCAGGATCAGCGATGGCGGAAAAGCGGGTCAAGTCATAACCGGTATTCCACATTTCAGGAAACACCACGATGTCGGCGTGAGCGGCGGCCGCCTGTTTAACATATGGTTCAATTTGCGCGAAATTTTTTGTTGGCTCGCCAAACGCAATGTCCATCTGAGCGAGTGAAATTGTGATTTTCATAATACCCTCCTGCCATTTTTGAAAATTATACCACCACCGACTCAATTAAGGGGGATCCCTTCCATCAGAGGTATGATATAATTTCTCCTGTTATTCAAAAATCTAGACAATTAAATATCGGGAGAATTGATTATGAGTATTTTATTAGCACTAATCCCCCCATTAACTTGGGGTGCCACCGGAATTATCGGCACCAAACTCGGTGGTTCTGCGGCTCAGCAAACGTTTGGGGAATCTTGTGGGGCCCTCATACTGGGGCTCGGCGTTTATAGCTTCTTTGTCATTCCAAACGGCATCCAGGTCTCTGGCAAAATTTGGCTGGTTGGCCTGGGGTCCGGCCTATTCTGGGCAGTGGGTACCGCCGGCCAATTCATTGCATACAAGAAAATGGGTGTGTCGGCGGCGTTTCCGCTGTCAACGGCTGCCCAAATCGTAGCCAATGCTCTTTTGGCCGCGTCAATTTTAGGGGAGTGGGCAACTGTCAAAATCTGGGCTTTCGGAATCCTTTCAATCGCCTTGGTGACAATTGGTGCCTTGGCAATCGCCGCTCGTTCCAAGGCTGAAAAACGACTTTCGCAGGCCCGCCCCAAGAGCTACGGCGAAGGATTACTCGCCCTATTAGCGTCAACCATTGGGTTCGCCCTGTACTTTATCTTCCCAAACCTCCTAGTCAAGTTTGGGTTTATCAGTCACCACGTCCGCAACGCCAATAACGGCATCAACTACATGACGGCAATGATCACCCCCCAGGCGATTGGGCAAATCATCGGGTCGCTGATCATTGCGCTGGTTGTCCTCCACGAACGTCAACTGTTCAGACTGCCAACCGTCAAAAATTTCGCAACTGGGATCAATTGGGCAATCGGCAACCTCTTCATGTTCATCTCCGCTGCCAACCCGACAATCGGCCAAGCAACCGCCACAACCCTGTCCCAGCTGGGAATCATTGTGGGAACATTTGGCGGCATCTATGTTCTCCACGAATACAAGACGGCCGATCAAATGGTTAAAATTGTTGCTGGGACCGTTCTGGTTATCATCGGGAGTATTCTCATTACCAATTTAAAGATCCTATAATCACAAAACACGCTACCTCCTAATTTCTAGGAAGTAACGTGTTTTTTCGCAAAATTTTCTTAGTGATCTTTGAGCGTCTCTACCGCCCGCAAATCGGTGACAAGTGCATCACTCACAGTCTAGGCTTCAACGGAATCTTTCAATTTGGAAACCGCGTCCTTTTGAATTTCACTCAGGTCGTGCATATCGCCTTCCAAATCGTTGTATAGCTTGCGATACAGGTGATAGTAGTTGTTATAAATATCATGGCGGACAGGATCCGGCTTCACTTCTGGTCCGAGTACCTGCCACTTTTGAACATCTTCAACGCTTAATGTTCCGGTACCAATGCCGGCCATCATCACGTCACCAAGGTTGGCTTCCGCATCCTCAATTGGCGTCCGAACGGCGTAACCCGTTACATCAGCAAACATCTGAACCCAGTCCGGTGAGTTGGTAACCCCACCGGCAATAATAATGTATTCGCCTAAATCACGGCCAGTACTTTCGATGCTGTGGCGCAGTGCGTAGCAGACGGCTTCTTGGAAGGCGTGGTACAGATGGGCTTTCGTGTGGGCAAGTGACAGGCCAAATACCAGTCCCTTGGCATCGGAGTTCCAGATAGGTGCCCGTTCTCCCATGAAGTAAGGTAAGACAACCAGGCCTTCACTACCGGGTTCAATCCCCTTTGATTCCTTGTTCAAGGCAACGTATGCGTTATCGCCGCCCTGCTTTTGCTTCTCAACTTCGAATTGCGCCATGTTGTCGCGGAACCATTTGGTAATCGCACCGGCAGTTGCGGAACCAGAGAAGTTGTAAACCAATTTTTCGGATTTATAAGGATATGGCCAAACAATCAATCCCTGGCCCTTAATTGGTTTCTCACTCACTAGGGCGGCATTCATTGATGACCCGATAGCGGCAACGTACTTTCCGGGTTTAAAGATTCCCATTCCAACGTTAGCAGCGCCGACATCGACCCCGCCTGGGATGATTGGGGTGCCCTCGACCAGGCCAAGATCAATGGCTGCTTCAGCAGTCAACCCACCGACAACGGTCGTCGAATCAACAATTGGCGTTGGCATCATGTGAGTTGGAATCCCCATTGCGGCCATCATTTCCTCGGACCATGTGTGGGTATTAATATCGTACAGCCCACCGATGTTTCCGGCAGCGGAATGATCAATCGAAACCTTACCGGTCAGTTCATAAATGGCATAGTTGTTAGGCGGCAGAAACATGTGAATTTTCTTCCAGTTTTCGGGTTCATGATTCTTAATCCATAAGATCTTCGTGTACCCGTAATATGGATCAACAACGTCATTACCGGTAATTTCCGTCAATCGATCGCCATCAACATGTTCCTTGACCCATTCAGTTTCTTCCTGAGCCCGACGATCCATCCAGATCAGATCCGGACGCACCGGCTGCATGTTTTCGTCAACCGGAATGCCGGAACCGCCGTACAAGCCGCTGATCCCAATCCCCTTAATATCCTTGGGATCAACCCCTGACTTGGCGACCGTTTTTCTGATGGAATCCTTAACGCCGTCAACCCAGACGTTGGGCCACTGTTCAGCCCAAAGTGGCTTCGGTGTCAGGACGTCGTATTCTTCCAAGTCCTGCGCAATCAAATGACCCTCTGTATCCATTAAAATGCTCTTTGTTCCGGAAGTGCCGATATCGGTACCAATTAAATACTTCATCAAAATTGCCTTCTTCCCTAGTTATCGAGTTTTTTCACAAACTTATTTGAAATAAAGAGGGACCGGACTTGATAGTGGTCGTCCTAAGTCCCTCGATATTTTAGCAAGTAATTGGGTTCGTGATGAGAAATTAGTCTTGGTGGTTGATTACCTTTTATTTAGTGGAAACGGGTTCCGACAAGCCTGTCGCTAACATCTAAGGATGAAAAGTTAAAAATCCAGAATCGGGATTTCCGCTTTCTTGCCACCTAGATTAAACGTGTTCCGACGGCTCAGGTGCTAACGTCTAAGGGTAAACTACCCAAAATCCAGAACCGGGATTTCCGGTAGTTTACCCTTAGACACCGCACCTCCCAAGCCTCGTCACACTCTTGTTTTTACCACGCCGTAAACGCCCCATCTACCAGATAGTCATCCCCTGTTGAGAAGCTGCTGGTATCTCCTGCCAAGTACACAGCGATACCTTGCAATTCATCCGGACGACCCAAACGGCCCAGCGGTGCCCAGTCATTCCAAGTCTTGATTAATGGCTTCAAATCTGGTGAGCTAAGCGTTAAATCAGTTCCCATGTAACCTGGAGAAATGGTGTTCACCCGAATGCCCTTTTTAGCCCATTCAATGGCCAATGACTTCGACAATTGAATGACCCCATTCTTCGTTGCGTTATATGAACATTGAGGCTGTGGGCGATTAACAATGTGGGCTGACATGGAAGCCGTGTTGATAATTGAACCCTTGCCCTGCTTGATCATGTAACGACCAGCCGCTTGTGAGCATAGGAAGACTGAATTCAAATTCAAGTTAACCACTTTCAGCCAATCTTCATATGACATGTCCTCGGCTGGAACGTTGATACAAACTCCGGCGTTGTTAAATGCAGCGTCCAGGCCACCAAGTTCAGAAACAACGGTTTCAACCATCTTTTGAACTTGATCCGGATCAGTTACATCGGTTTTAATCGCAATTGCTTTTTGGCCAGTTGCGTCGGCAATTTCTTTGGCAGTTGTTTTAGCTTTGTCTTCGTTAATATCGACGATGGCGATATCAGCGCCGGCTTCAGCAAGGCCGGTAGCCATTGCTTTTCCTAAGCCTTGTGCCCCGCCAGTAACGTACATTTTCTTACCTTTGAGGGACATTCTTTCTAAAATACCCATTTTGGTGCCTCCTATAAATTAAATAATTGATTAGGTGCTGATAAATGCATTTTGTAAATACGTTTTGTAAAACGCCTTTCCTTAATGCAAATTAACTATAAGGCTAAATCAGATCCGTGTCAACACTTTTTTGTAATCGATTTCATTTTTATTTATATTTCCAGATTTTAAGCGCGGTAATCATTGATAATAAAGGATTTTATAGTGATAAAATATTTTGTAAAACCGTTTTGTAAAATTTAAAAATTATCCCTCATAAATTTTTGTGCTGACCAAAATCAAGTTTCAGATCTTCAGCAAAAAGACCGGTTTTAAATGATCAAATATTTTTAATCCATTTTATAAAATTGCTTTTTCTTTCACATAATGATACTTTGATATTAAGAACTTTCACTCTATCAGGAAGGAATAACCTGTCATGAATTCAAAAAAGTCACTTCAAAGTACTAAAACGCCAAACTACTCGCGGATTTTTCGTTTCATCTACCAACAGGGAAAAATCTCCAAGCAGGAAATTGCCGCTAATCTCGACCTGAGTTTACCGACCGTCAGCCAGAATCTTCAACGCCTGCAAAAAAACAAGCTGATCACGACCGACGGGAAATTTGAATCTTCAATTGGTCGGCGGGCAACCGCCTACTCAGTTGCCGCCCGCAGCAAAGTTTCCTTAGGCCTCGAAGTTTTCGCCAAGCAAGCCAACCTGTCAGCTCTGGATCTGAATGGTCAAGAAATCGCGACCGATACGCTCAAAATTCAGTATCAAAATTCCGATGTCTACTTCAAGAAATTATGCGACTGGATCTTAGCTTTCTCCACCCACCATAAAATTTCGACCGCCCGCATTCTTCACTTAGGGATCGGCGTTCAGGGGCTCATTTCTCATGATGGCCAAAAGGTCCTGTACGGCAAAATCCTGGCGTCGACCGGGTTAACCACCGAGGTCTTCAGTCGCCACCTGCCGTATCCGGTTTCTTTCTATCACGATGCGGATTGCGTTGCGGTTGCCGAACAATTTCTCACCCACAGCAATCAGGACACCACCTATCTATCCATCGGGGAACACTTGGGAACCGCAATGATGATCAATAACCGGATTTATTCCGGGGAAAATGGCCGCAGTGGAACCATGGAGCACATCACCTTGAACACCCACAGCGACCGCCAGTGTTACTGCGGCCGCTACGGCTGCATCGAAACATACTGCTCGATTAGTTCGCTGTTAAATGCCGACGAGAACCTGGATGACTTCATGGCGCAATTAGCAGCCGGGGATCTCAGCATTACCCAGCGCTGGAATGACTACCTCAACCACTTGGCAGAAGCCATCAATAACCTGCATATGTTTCTCGACAACCGGTTGGTCATCGCCGGCGAACTGATTCGCCATCTTGACCAGTCAATCATCGAAGAGCTTGATAAACGAATTCGCAAAATCACCGCTTTTCCTGAGGATCATTCCTACTTGGAACTTGGAATCGTGACCGCTCGCCCAGTCGCTATCGGGGCCGCCATTCCCAGCGTCACGGAATTTGTCGAATCCATTTAAGTTCACAAACCCTAACAAAGTACCCGTGAGGCCACAATCTTGGTCTCACGGGTGCTTTGTCGGTTTAGTGAATCCAATTATTTATCAGTAAGGTTCAAACCTTGCGAATCATCATTTAACGTCGTGTGTTCTGAAGAAACTTCGTGGGCCTGACGTTGGGCCTGCTGTTTTTCCAGACGGTCTTCAAGTTCTTCAACGATCTTTTTGTGCTCAACTTCTGATAATTTAACCTTGGCAAAGAAGATCACCGCGGCAATCACCAGCAGGACAATCGGAATGTAGAACATGAACATATTGAACTGGAATACACCATGAGCCGTGATGTCAGCTGGCTTGGCATTGCCAGTCATCCCGGCAGCCACCGCAACCAACCCAACAATTCCATTAGAAGCCGCACCGGCTAATTTATCAATTAACGGGCGAACGGATAGGGTAACGGATTCGTTTCTGACACCGCTTACATATTGGCCGTATTCAACGCTGTCCGTAATAGCCATCAAGGTTGCCAAGAAGATTAGTGGGTACGGGAAGAAGTAGAATGCTACCGCAACGAGTACCAGTGGCAGACTCTGACCGGCAAACAGGAAGATTACGTAGCCAATCAGCATGAAGGCGATGCCGCCCACGTAGATGGCCTTTCGATGGATCCAAGTTTCCAAGGCCGGAAACAGGGCAACCGAGACAACCCCAAGCACACAGGTGATAATGCCAACCCAGGTGTAGGCAGCGGCGTCCCCAAGTCGATATCTGAAGTAGTACATCAACAATGAATTGGTCACAACGTAGCTGAATGCAAACAGGAAGTAGGAGCAGGCAATCCACAGAAGTTCCTTATTGCGACCGATCACCTTGAACACATCCATAAACTTGGTGTGCTTGGTGTTACTCCGAATGAGGTTATGCTGTTCCTTGATTGTCAAACAGGTAACCAGAGCGCCGCCGGAACAGAGAAGCGCCACAATCACCACGTAGCCCAACCAGCCAGCTTGAGTCTGTTGACCAAATGGTACTTTGGAAATCCAGTGCGAGAACAGTAAGATTGCCGGGGTAATAATCACAATGACGATTTGCGCCCCCAAGGTGGAGCCGATCCGGGCTGCCGTACCGTAATGGGTTCGGACCCGGTTGTCGATACTTAATGCTGGTAACATGGACCAAATGGCGATGTCACTAAATGAATAGAAAACATCGATGACTAAAAAGGTGACTCCCAGCAAGATCAAATAGAATAATGGGTTGCTGGTACTCAAACCACCATAATCAGAAAACAGAACCACCAGCCCGATTGAAGCCACCACTGACCCAATCATAATCCAGGGCCGGAACTTCCCCCACCGGGTTTTGGTATTGTCAACGGCCGCACCAATCATCGGGTCAAACATGATTTCACTGACCCGAATAACCACGATAATGGTCGTAACGATTCCCACCATTCCGGCGTCACTGGAATTTGTAAAGAGCTGACTGGTGATAAACATCATGAAATAAATGCTCAACGTATTGTAGAATGCGTCGTGGCCAAACGTCCCAAACGCATACGAAAGATATTGCTTCAAGAAAAACACCTCGTTCGATAAAGTTTTGAGTTACATTAAGTAGTTTTATAAAACCACTTTATAAATCGACTTTATTATATATGTAATCGGTTACACTGGCAACACATTGGCTATAAGTTATTTTATTCACAATAAATATCGATAAATTCTTACCGAATATTTTTAAAAAATCATTTCAAGTAGGCAGGAACTAACGAGGATTATCCGGAATGTTTTTAGACTTTAGTTATTAATTCGATTACCAAAAAATGATAAGATTCCTTTTTGCTTGTGAATCTTCTTTCAATTAAATTCCCCGCCACAAATAAAAAGCAGCTGGAATTCTGGGATGCTTACCCCAAATTCCGGCTGCTCACTGTGTTTTCTTCTGTTTGAAATGACCCGCCGCTATTAAATAACGGCAGTGACCGCCGTCAGGACGCCAAAAATGACCCCCGGCACATCGGCCACGATTAAAATCCAATCGCGCTTTGGTTTAACCCAACCGTACCAAGTCCACAAGGCGGCGTTAATGGCGGCGCATAGTGGTTGAATGGGCGGCGTTGGATTACCGTTTAAGTTCTCAATGATTTGGCTAATATAAGAAACGTACATGATCATGTTGGCGATTGTGGCCAAATCACCCACGACTTTTTCTTCATCGATGGCATGTTTCGTATGGTGTAATCGATGACTCGCGGTTTCCTTTAATTGTCCCTGTGGTGTATTTAATCTAAATTGAATATCAAAACTCTCCAAACTCCCCTAGTATTTAGTGCTCATGGGATCTTTCTTACTACCGTGATACCACACCCATATAAAGATTACTAGGGGATTTGCCAGTTATGTTGGCCAATTAATCATCAATCCTCATTTGGTAGCGGTTTACTAACTGTCAGGGCGGCAAGTTGCTGATTTCTCCAAAAAACCAATTAATTTTGTGACAACTGGGGCTTTCCGCACGCTCAGCTAACTGAGCCGTCATCTTTGAGAATAAAAGTTTCAATGAGATTTTGATGAGGGTAGAAAATCGATGCGGGATAATCGCATATTCAAAAATATTTTTTTGAGCCGTTTTTAGCAATTCAAATCTACTAATCAACGAGGTTAAAACACGATCACGGCGCTAAATTGCCGCCTTCCAGCTCATTTTAAGGCTGCCAATCTCCCTAATTTTTACAGGACAATTTGTCGTTAGCTGGAAAAAGTTTAATTAAAATCATTGACATTTTTATTATTAGGCTCTAATATACAAGCAACAATTAATTATTCGTCCATGAGAAAAACCGATGAAGTGGAGATCAAGATCATTGTGCACGCAAAGAGAGTTGCCGTTGCTGAGAGTGCAATCGAACGCAGATGATTAAATGGACCACTGAGGGTTCTCCCGAAAGATTCCAAGTACGGAGAAACGTGCAGGCATACGTCAGTTGTCGGAGAGATGTTAGTCTCTCGCTAAGCGTAATTAATTGGGAATTTCAACTTAAGTCTATTTATACCAATGTTGGAGACCCGATTAATTGAACTAAGGTGGCACCGCGGAAAAATCCGTCCTTAACTTTTCTGAAGTTATGGGCGGATTTTTTGTATATCAAATGGAGGTCATTCAAATGCAGACAAACGAGATTAAACGATGGCGGTTCTCATATTAAATTTCAGCTAACCGAATTTCAGTCACTCACTAAAATCAAACATCCCACTGGAGGAATTTATTATGATCAAACAAGCCATTGAAAAAGTTGTTAACCACGAAAACTTAACATTTGATGAAAGCCAAGCCGTTTTAGATGAAATCATGAACGGTGAAGCATCCGAAATTGAAACTGCCAGCCTCCTGACTGCATTAACTGCTAAAACCCCAACCATCGACGAAATCGCCGGGGCTGCTGCTTCCATGAGAAGCCACGCCCTGAAATTCCCAACCATCAAAGACGATGACGTATTGGAAATCGTCGGTACCGGTGGTGATCACGCCAACACATTCAACATTTCCACCACGAGTGCCTTAGTCATTGCCGCTGCCGGCACCAAAGTTGCCAAGCACGGTAACCGGGCAGCTTCATCTAAGAGCGGCGCCGCCGACGTATTGGAAGCATTGGGCCTAGACATCAACGAAACGCCGGAAACCAGTTACGAAAGCTTAAAGGAAAACAACTTGGCCTTCCTGTTCGCCCAGGAATACCACAAGTCCATGAAGTACGTTGCCCCAGTTAGAAAACAATTGGGATTTCGAACCATCTTCAATATCTTAGGCCCGCTGGCAAACCCAGCCAACCCAACCCGGCAACTACTTGGAGTTTACGATGAAAGCCTTTTGGAACCACTAGCCAACGTTTTGAAGAAACTCGGTGTTAAAAACGCCATGGTCATCCACGGTCGTGACGGATTAGACGAAATGACAACTGCCGATGAAACCGCCGTTGTGGAGTTAAAGGACGGCAAGTTGACCAAGTACACCCTGACCCCAGAACAATTCGGACTCAAACGCAGTAAACGCGCCGATCTAGTTGGCGGCACCCCTGAAGAAAACGGCCAGATTACCCGCGATATCTTAGCTGGCAAGAAGGGCCCTAAGCGCGACATCGTTCTATTAAACGCCGGCGCATCCCTTCACTTAGCTCATCCTGAATTAACCATCCAACAAGGAATTGATTTGGCAGCCAAAACCATCGACGACGGCAAGGCCCTTGAAGAACTCAACCGGCTGCTGGCCTTCTCTGACAAACGCAAGGACGTGGTGGCATGATCCTCGACGATTTAGTCAACGTCACCCAAGCAAGACTCGCCAAGCATCAGCGGATCCGTTCAGCGGCTGCGTTACAGGATGAAGTTGCCAAGATGCCGGCCAGCACCAAAGATGATTTTCTTTCAATATTAAACCGACCAGGCATGCACGTCATTTCGGAAGTCAAAAAGGCTTCTCCGTCCAAGGGAACCATCGTCACCGACTTTCCCTACTTGGACATCGCAAAATCTTATGATCAAGCGGGTGCCGATGCCGTTTCGGTACTGACAGAGCCCGACTACTTTAACGGTCACCTTAACTATTTGAAGGAAATCAGCGCTCAAGTGAAGGTGCCAACCCTCCGCAAGGATTTTACGATTGATCCCTACATGGTTTATGAGGCAAAGGCCGCCGGCGCTTCAATCATTCTTTTGATTGTCGCCATCGTCAACGATCAGCAGCTCCGCGAATACCGCGAATTGGCCGAAAGCTTGGGGATGCAGGCAATCGTTGAAGCGTATACGGCTGAAGAGGTGACCCGGGCCTTAAAGTCCGGTGCCAAAATTATTGGCATTAATAATCGGAACCTCAAAAATTTCAAAGTTGATTTCAATAATAGTTTAAAATTACGGGCAATGATTCCCGCCGGCATCCCGGTGGTTGCCGAAAGTGGTATCAAGACTGCAGAAGACGTTGCCAAATTGGCAAAGGCGAATTTCAACGCCGTGCTCGTTGGGGAAACACTCATGCGGGCAGCCGATAGACCGGAACTGATTCGAGAATTTAAGGAGGCTTAGATGATGGTTAAAGTTAAAATTTGTGGGCTTATGCGAGAGGATGACGTTGCCGCGGTCAACGCTGCTGAAGCTGATTACGCGGGCTTCGTTTTCGCCCCTAGTCGGCATCAGGTATCCCTGAAGACCGCTTTGAAGCTCAAATCACTTGTTGATTCAAGCATCAAGACCGTTGGCGTCTTCGTCAATGAGTCCCCAGACGATATCTTAGCCATTTATCAAGCCGGGGCAATTGACATCGCCCAACTCCACGGCAAAAGTACGCCGGAAGAAATTCAGAAGCTCCAGGCAGCCGGGCTTGAAGTCATCCAGGTCTTTGAACGTCAATCCATCGACCTGACTTCTAAAGCCGATTTCCTAATGGTTGATTCCGGTAAAGGCAGCGGCCAACTCCTGAATTTGAAACAAATCCCCCACATTGACCGGCCATTGATTCTTGCTGGGGGCCTATCACCCGAAAACGTCAGCCGGGCCGTTCAAATTGTTCAGCCAGCCATCGTCGACGTTTCCAGCGGTGTTGAAACTAACGGTGTCAAGGATGCCGATAAAATTTCCCGATTTATTAAAAACGCAAAAGAAGAGGTACTCTTATGAAAACAATGAATGAAGATAAACAAACAACCCAACAAACTGGTCGCTACGGCAAGGATTTTGGCGGCCAATACATTCCTGAAACTTTAATGACGGAACTGGAAAAGATCACCAAGGCGTTCAACACCTTAAAAGATGATCCAGACTTCAAGGCCGAATTAAACGATCTCCTGATTAACTACGCGAACCGGCCATCACTCCTGTACTACGCCAAGAATATGACTGAGGACCTCGGCGGCGCCAAGATTTACTTGAAGCGCGAAGACCTTAACCATACCGGGGCCCACAAAATTAATAATGTGATTGGCCAGGCGCTTCTCGCTAAACATTTAGGCAAAAAGCGATTAATCGCTGAAACCGGGGCCGGCCAACACGGTGTTGCCACGGCCACCATCGCCGCTTTAATGGGCTTTGAATGTGAAATCTTCATGGGTAAGGAAGACACCGACCGGCAGAAACTCAACGTTTACCGGATGGAATTACTGGGCGCCAAAGTGCATCCCGTGACCACCGGTTCGATGGTTCTAAAGGACGCCGTTAACGCCACCATGCAGGAATGGGCTCGTCGAAGCGATGACACCCTCTACGTGCTTGGTTCGGCAGTGGGTCCCGCCCCATTCCCCGCAATGGTTAAGCATTTCCAAAGCGTCATTTCCAAGGAATCCAAGAAACAGGTTGAAGCCAAAGAAGGCCGCCTGCCGGATATGGTCGTTGCCTGCGTGGGCGGCGGCAGTAACGCCATCGGCAGCTTTGCCGACTACATCGATGATCCATCTGTTAAATTAGTCGGCGTTGAAGCCGCTGGTAAGGGTGTTGATACCGATCGCACCGCGGCAACCATCGAACGCGGTTCCGTTGGAATTTTCCACGGCATGAAGTCCTTATTCATGCAAAACAGTGACGGTCAAATCGACCCGGTTTACTCCATTTCAGCCGGACTGGATTACCCCGGCGTTGGCCCAGAGCACGCCGCTTTAGCGCAAGCCGGCCGGGCCCAATACGTTGGCATTACCGACGACGAAGCTGTTCAGGCATTTGAATACATTGCTAAAGAAGAGGGCATCGTTGCCGCAATCGAAAGTTGTCACGCGGTTGCCTACGTTGAAAAAATTGCCCCAAAGATGTCCAAAGATCAAATCATCGTCTGCACCCTTTCAGGCCGCGGCGATAAAGACGTCGCAAGCATTGCCAAATACAAAGGAGTTGATATTGATGAGTAATTTATCCGCCATTTTTAAAGATCACAAGGCCTTCATTCCATTCGTCGTTGCCGACGACCCAGATTTTGATGCCACTGTTAAAAACGTCGTCGCCCTCGCCAAGAACGGTGCCGACATCGTTGAATTAGGGATTCCGTTTTCCGACCCGGTCGCTGACGGCCCGGTTATTCAATCAGCCGACTTACGAGCATTCAAAGCCGACGTCCACACCGAAACGGTTTTCGACATTGTCACTGCAGTTCGTAAAGAAACTGACGTCCCGCTCGTTTTCTTAACCTACCTCAACATCGTCTTTAAGTACGGCTATGACGCCTTTCTAAAGCGTTGTGATGAGTTGAATGTTTCCGGCTTGGTCATTCCAGACCTCCCCTATGAAAACCGTGGTGAAATCGTTCCAATCGCCGACAAATACGGTATCGATATCATTCCATTGATCACCCCAACTTCTGGTCACCGAATCAAGATGATTGCCGAAGCCGCCACCGGATTTATCTACGTGGTCTCCTCAATGGGCATTACTGGCGAACGAAACGAGTTCTTCAATGGCTTGAAGGATTTGGTTACTGAAATCAAGAAGTACACAGATGTACCAACCGCAATCGGATTCGGGGTACATACGCCGCAACAGGCCCAACAAATGGCCGGCATTGCTGATGGTGTCATTATCGGCAGCGCGATTGTCGATATTGTTGCTAAGAAGAAGCAGGCTGCCCCGGCCGCAATTGAAACTTACACGAAGCAGATTCGTGAAGCGGTCGACCAGAGTCCAGCAAAAGTTTAATATCTGAAGCCTACTAAAACCGCTCACATATTGTGGGCGGTTTTAGTGTCTTTTGGAAAGAATCGGTCTAAGTTAGACAATCAACCAACTTGCGAAAATAAGTGATGAAAATATAAGCATTTTTATATTCATCTCAAATAAAATATGATAAACTACTGTTTGTATTATTAATCACATAGTAATGCTTTATAGGAGGAATTAATGATGTTAAAACTCAAGAAAGCCACCTTTGCCATTGTCGCGGTCTTCACAATGGGTGGTGGTTTATTATCGCTCCCACCTAAAGAAGTTTCCGCTCGAACTACATATGTGTGGATTGCTCCAAATCACGGCAAGCGATATCACTATTCCAAAGGCTGCCGCGGGTTAAACAACGCTGGCCGTAAATCCCACGTCAGCTTACGCTGGGCAAAGCATCACGGTTATAAATTGTGTGGCTGGGAACATTAGTCAAGCACTTCTCAAAAAACAGCGTCTGATAGACTAAACTGCGCCCCTTGAATTAGCAAATCTAATTCAAGGGGCGCAGTTTAAATCTATATGGTCGCCGTTTACGACCATTAATCAAATTAAATATCACTCAAAATGCTTATACTTAAAGTACTTATACCCAATTTTCTTCGTAAATACCCGTTTGGAAACGCCAGTGGCATTTGTCAGTGCCAGGTAAATCAATAATGCAACCAACCCAAAGACCGCGGCGAACAGGAATGCCGAGATTTTAGTGGTCGGCAGCATCACCCGATGTAGACCGGAAATAGCGAAACCAACAATCACGGCGAAGACGATGTTAACCAGAATATTGGCCCCTAATTTGGTAAAGTCCACCTTAAACTCCTTATGAATCTCTCGGAGGCTTAAGAAGCAGACCAGGCCAAACGCAATCCCGGTTGCCAGAATGGCACCAAATCCTTGCAGTAGAGTGACCAGTGGCACCTGAATGATCAGCTTGAGGACCAGTCCGGTGATCAAGTAATACATCGCCTTCTTGCTGTAATGTAATGCCTGCAGCAGCGTTAAGCTATTAATCGCCATCCCCAAAATCAAACTCTGAATGAGGTTCCAGAACAAGTACCTGCCCCCCAGGAAGCTAAACGGGAAGAAAACGCCGTTGGTTTCAAAGGATAGCGCGCTCAGGATGGTGACAATTGGGACCAACGCAAAGACCAGCATATTCAAGTTTTGGACCACCAAATCACCGATATCGTTACGACCGGCAGTTCGACTCGCTGCTAAAATTGGCAAGGTAGTTTCGGCCACCGCGATGGCTAACGAAACCACAACCGTCGTAATTTTAGTGGGGTTGGCTGAAAACATGGTATAGATATTCTGGGTGTAAAGGGCCGTATGGTGCAGAATGTTTTGCATCACCTGCTTGAAGACCAGCTGATCGACCAACTGGGAAATCGAAATTCCGGAACCCACAATGATAAATGGCACCGTCTCGATCGCAATCATCTTGAAAATCCGCTTGGTGCCTTCCAGATCATAAGGCTTACTGTTACGGGACTTCTCAGCGTATTCTGGCCGTTGCTTTTGAAAATACAGGCCCAGATACAGGTAACTGGCAACCGCCCCAATCAGTGCGGCCATCACGGACAGGTACACCGCGTGGACGTATGTTTTGTGAAACACATTAATCACGATGTAAGTGGCCGCTAAAATAAAGACAACCCGGACAAACTGTTCCCAAAGTTGGGAAAACCCGTACGGCTTCATGTCTTGATTGCCTTGGAACCATCCGCGAACAAAGCTCATGGAAGGTAAGATTACGATTGCCGGAACCAGCACCCGAATCGAAATAATCGAGCTCTCCTGGGAAACAACTGGACTGTTAGCCGCTAAAAGGGGTGCAATCAGATACAAGACAATTCCGCAGATGACTCCGGAAATGAGCATGATCCCAAAGCCGACCTTTGCAAGCTGTTTGGCATTCAAAAACTTATTTTCACCATTATAAAAGGCCACCCGTCGCGCGACCGCAGACGGAAAGCCCGCCGTTCCCAGTGCAATGAACAGCGCATACGGCGTATAGGACGTGTTAAATAACGCCTGGGCCGCGTTTTGATGTGCCGGACTTCCCATCATTGCCAACCAGGGGATCAGGTAGAGAATCCCCAGGACACGCGAGAAGATGCTTCCAAATGAAAGCCAGAAAGATCCGGACATAATTTTTTTATTCAATGCAGACACACTTTCTAGTCGAAGACTTGAAACTTAATTGTACCCCATTTTGAGGCCAAGAAACATCGCAATTCTAATAATTTATTCTAACAAATTTCAGGTCCCATTTGGCGGTGAATTTAAATCCGCTCATTTCTATTCGGGATTAATCAAACCGTACTCGAAGAAGTCGCGGTACTGACCATGAAAGTAAATTTGGTCTTGAAACGTCGCTTCCAGCTTGAATCCCAAACGCTTTGGGATTGCGTTGCTGGGATCATTTTCGGTGTCCACTTGGATCAGAATTTTATGGAGTCCCATTTCATGAAAAGCGTATTCAATCAGCCGTTTAAGCGATTCGGTCATGATACCGTGGCCCTGAACTTGGCTGGAAAGCCAGTAGCCAACCTCGGCGTGGCGGTTCGCACGGTCAACATTATGTAAGTCAACCATCCCCACGGCGACGTCGTTCACCGCAATTGTCAGCATAAACACCTTATCATCGACCATCCGCCCCTGGATATACTTTAAAAATTCAGCCTCGGAACGTTGTGAATGGGTTTCGTTGGCCCATGGCATCCACAACTTAAGGGTGTCACGATCTTCCTTAACAACCCGGTACAGATCCCGAGCCTGACTGGTTTCAGGTAGTAGAAGCTTAATAGTCATTTCATCAAGCTGAAACTCTTTGAAAACAAACATGAATAGATGTCCTTTCGTGATGCGCAATTTGTCTTTATGTTTAATTCTAACGCGTTTTGTTTAAACACAAAACATCTCTAAGTATACCAAGGCAGTCCAAAGATCCACTAAATTTGTTATAGTCAACTTTAATTAGATTGAATTTTGAACGCGAACCTGCTATCATAGAATGATGAAAAACATTACTTTTGATTATTATAACTGGGACGAATTCAAGGCCTTCTTGGACGCTCTTCCATCTAGAGACGCCGCAAAATTAGTCACAACAATTTCTAAAATCGAAGAATATGGTCTTAGGACATCTGAAAGACAAAAGTGGGTTAAAAAAATCGAATCCAATCTCTATGAAATTCGTTCCAAATTTGGATCTAATATTCAACGAGCAATCTATTTTCATGTTGAAGATAGCCACTACATTATCACTCATGGGTTCACTAAGAAGGTTGAAAAGACACCTGAGAAAGAGAAGCGCAAGGGGCGAAATCGTCGGAATACATATTTTCATAGAAAGGATGATTTAATATGAGTAAAATAGACGATTACAGTAAAAAGCGTGGCCAAAATGATTCTTTATTTGCCTCAGAGGTAAAACAATCCGCCTTTAATCTAGATGCTGCGGTTGCAGTTACCAACCTTCGGAAAAGCCTTCATCTAAATCAGCGTGAATTTGCAGCCCTAGTTGGCAAACCTCAGTCCACAATTTCACGAATTGAACACGGTTCAATGAACGTCTCAACCCAAGTGCTAAGCCAAATTGCCGCTGGCACCCATCGGAGATTGAAAATTCAATTCATTTGATTAAAATTGGTTCATCCCAAACTCGTTGCAGGAACAAACTAATCGTTATATTAGACCCAAAAAAGCCAACTCAGCAGCGAGTTGGTCAGACTGAAGACAAACGCTATTTTGAA
>NZ_AZFZ01000041.1 GCF_001435895.1 Lentilactobacillus parafarraginis DSM 18390 = JCM 14109
TGTGACACAACTAGCACAACGCGTTAACTAAGAAAAATTAAATCCAAGAAAATTGATCACGATGGGTTTTTAGCATATAGCTCAGCAAGTGATTTGACGTTGAAGTTATCGCCATTGAGCGTGTACTTATGTGGTGTACCAGATTCTTCACTATATTTTAGTGCTACCGGTGCACCAGTTGCACCCACTGTAGCATTGCCATCTTCGCCAAAGAACGGTATCTTTCCAGAGAAATCACTTCCCGATAAAACATTGTCTCCATTTGCACCTGCAGAAATTGACAACTTATATACGTAAATGGTCTTGCCTGACTGGTCTGCATTAAATATAGATGCCCCGGTTCCGTTCAAATCATTAGCATCCAAGTGATGTTTATCAGGGAGCCCCAGCCATTGACTAGCAGCATAGTAGATAGTTTCAAGTCTGTTTGAACTAATTGCCTTGTTGAAGTCCGAAAAACTAATCGTATCGCCAACTGCCCCGTTTACATTTGGATCACCCATTAGTAATTTTGCAAAATTACTATCCGTATCGCGTTTACCATTTGCGTCTTCAAGATAGCCGATTGTTTCATTGGAATTTTTAGAGTCATAAAACGCAATATTTGAAAATAGTGAGATAGCCTCAACAGACTTTACACTCAACTTAATCTCATTACCATAAGTGGCGCCCTTGATTACCTGGCTATTTGCGGATAATTTGGAGCCATCAATGCCATAACCCTTAATATTTGCCTTTCGAAGCAGAGCGGAATAAGCCTTCGTAGAAATATCCCCACCTGCAGTCGGATCATTTCCATTTGCAGCTGTCTTAATCGTATTTTGAACGGTACTTTCACCGTCAGCCTTCGTCAATTTAATGGAACCAATTGTCGTTCCCTTATCATCAACGAAAGTTAGTTTTACCTGATTATCCCCAATTTCCGGCGCCTTCGGAATCACCGTCTGGATCTTCACTTGCCCACCAAAGACGGTCTGGGCCAACGCCGTCTGTTGATCAGTGGTCAACTTATTATCGTCGTTCAGACCATAGCCGGTGCCTTTCAGCGCCTTCACAATCTGATCCTGAATCGCCGTCACATCAGCTACGGCCAACGTCCATGAAGACCCGTTAGCCGTTCCCAGCGTTTTACCATTTGCGGCGGTGGCGTTGGTGTAGTCCACATTCTTGATCAGGTTACCATTTGGATCGGTCAGTTGAATTTGAACCGCCTTATCAACGATTGGCTTGGTTCCCTTTTGAATTGAAATGGTAACTGAGGAACCCAAAACGCCCTGAGCTAAAGAAGCCATCTGGTCAACCGTCAATGCGCCCGGATAATAGCCCAACGCATTTAACGTGGCATTCATTTGGGTCTGAAGGGCCGTTTGATCATTCGCGCCTAACTGCCAAACGCCATTGGTGAGCGTTCCCAGCGTTGATCCCTTTGTACCGCCGTTCTTAATGTAGTCCATCGACTTGACGGGCGTCCCAGTTGCGGCATCCACAAAATTAATCCGCAGAGCATTATCGGCAATCTTATCCGTTGTTGGCTGGGAGTTGTTGCCGTTATTTGAACTGCTGGAACTGTCGGCGGCCTTTAATTGTGAAGCCAAGATCCAACCATTCGCACCAGCATTTCCTTCATACGCGTAAATGTGAACCCACTGGTCGCCCTCTTTAGTTCGGGTACCAGCTTCATCAATTTTGTACACGGAATCTGCATAAGCGCTGGTATCAGCAGCCTTTTTACCAACCTTATATTGAGTCCACGCCGGCTTCACGTATGTCGCGGTGCTCGTTCCCGGATTTGCCAACTTGTACGTGCCGGTTTGCATATCACTCGAAACCGTGCCCTGCTTGAATGTCGAATATGCCTTCAAGCCACCCGGTACGCCCGAACATTTTGTGAGGACCGCCCAGAATTAGCAATGCTACGCAGCGTACTCGTTGAAGCGACTCTGCGCGCACCCTTCAACGTGGCCGCCTTGTTATAAAGTGCATTGCTGCCGGTAAAGATCACGTTTCTCGATGATCCCGCCGTCTTTAACGCACTATTGGATGTAACCCGCACCCGGCTCTTCGCAAATGCTGGGTGATTCCCAATTGTGCCAGTCGCAAGAAAGCCCAACGCTGTCATCGAAACAAACAACGATTTCTTCAAATTGATATTCAATTCAAACAACTCCTACCCCTTAATTATTTAACACGTGTACATTGTAACCCATTGATTAAGTCATTAGTATTACATATACATTAACGTCTTGTTATAAATGAGGGTAAGTTTAGGAATCTTACTTATTAATAATAACCGCCTTAATTCCAACGTTGCGTAAAAAAGACTGAGGAAACAAACTCCTCAGCCTTGCTTAAATCGTTATTATTTTTATGCGTGGTTTCCCGCCTTTTTAGCGTGCTTGGCGTGGCCACCGTTACTTGACCGCGAGCGATTAGGTGCCGAATGATGGGCTTTCTTAGTGTCCGTCCCGATAAACGCAAACGCCTTAAAATCACGAATTGACGTTACTTTGATCTTACCAGGATAGGTCAGCTCCTCTTCGATCTGATCCTTAACCTGATTGGCAATCTCATCATTCTGTTCATCGTTAACCTGATGCGGATCAACCATAATCCGAATTTCTCGACCAGCTTGAATGGCGTAACTTTCCTTAACGCCAGGCTTGCTGCTGGCAATTCGTTCCAGACTCTTCAGGCGGTTCACGTATTCTTCAACCGATTCGCTTCGGGCACCAGGACGCCCACCGGAAATCGAGTCTCCGGCAGCGACCAAGTACGCGATTGGGGTTGTCACATCAACGTCGCCATGGTGAGACGCAATTGAATTAATCACTTGTGGATCTTCATCGTAGGTTTCGGCAATCTTGACCCCTAATTCCACGTGGGTTCCGTCGACTTCACGATCAATGGCTTTACCAATATCGTGCAACAGGCCGGCTCGCTTGGCAAGCTTAACATCAAGTCCCAACTCCGAAGCCAGCAGCCCGGCAATATCGGCAACTTCCACCGAGTGATTCAAAACATTTTGCCCGTAACTTGTTCGGTACTTTAAACGGCCAACGATCTTAATCAAGTCGGGGTGCATCCAGCCAATGTGCAGAGAACTGACCGTTTTTTCACCGGTCTTTCGGATGTCATCCATGACGTTGGTTTGCGCCATATCAACCTGATGCTCAATCGATTGGGTGTTAATTTGCTTTGAAACCACCAAATTTGTTAAGACCGTCTTGGCAATTTCGCGACGAATCGGATCCGCCGTCACGATATGCAGCATTGACGATTCATCCGGATCGAAAACCAGATCGGTTCCAGTGAGCGATTCAATGTAACGAATGTTCTGAGCTTCGCGGCCAACCAGCTTTTGTTTAACGCTGCGATCATTAATCTGAACGGTGTGTTCAGTATGTTCCCGCGGCATATCAACCGGGCCGCGCTGAATCGCATCAATCGCCATGATTTTGGCTAACTTCGGGGCGTTAACTTCGGCCTCATCGGATTGATATCGTAGTTCAACATCGCGTTCCCGATTTAAGTCCCGTGTTAACGCGTCCAAGATCTGTTTCTTGGCTTCATCAGTAGATAACTGACCCCGCTTCTGTAACGTCTCCAAGCGATCATGGGCTAATTGGTTAGCTTGAGATCGCAGTTCCTGAATGGTCTTATTGGTTTGATCCAACTCATCGTTTCGTTTGGCTAAATCTTCATGAATCTGATCAAGTCGTGCCTGGGTTTGTTTTAACCCGTTTTCCCGCTGGTCAATCCGGATCTGCCGGGTGGCATTATCAGCTTGATAGCTGTCAAGTTCCTCTTCAATTGATTCTTTATAATCGGCTGTTTGTTGATCGCCTTCAGAAGTCAGCTTTTCAGATGCTTCCTGGGCTTTCACCCTTGCGCTTTCAAGCAGCTTGTCAGCTTCCTGATGGGCCTGGGCAATTTTTTGCGCATAACGGCGCTTTTGCGTTTGAATCCCGCTAAACGCGCCAATGATAATTGCGATAACCGCAATTACAGCAATAATGACATAGATCAAGTCCGGACCTCCCTTCTATAAATAGTCCTAATGATAGTCTAACATATTCATTCGATTATTTGATATACCGATGCAAAAACTTCTTCACGGTTTGCGTATAGAGTTCGGGGTGATTCTGATACGATCGGGCGTGGCCGCGACCGGGCACAATCAGTAACTGCTTCGGCCCCCGATCGGCTTTATAAACCGGGTAGACCATTTTGGTCGGCACAAAATGATCATGGGCGCCGTGAATAAACAGCATTGGTTTGCGATTTTTGCGCACCTGGCTGAGAGCGTTGGCTTCCTTGAATGTGTAGCCGTTCTTCGCCCAGTTGATACCACTCACAATGTTGACCAACGGAAACTTTGGCAAATGATACAGTTGCTTGGCCTGATAGGCGATTTCATCATAAGCATCCGTGTAGCCACAGTCCTCAATGTAGGCTTTCACTTGGTGGGGCACGTTTTTAACACCGCTGACCATCATCGTCGTGGCGCCACCCATACTGACCCCGAAGACCACAATTTTCGAATCGGTTCCGTTATTGGCGATCACCTTTTTAATCCACTTGACATAGTCTAGTCGGTCCGGCCAGCCATAACCGATCACGTTACCCTGACTGTCACCATGCCCGCGGGCATCCGGCAGCAGAACATTGTACCCCAGATGATGAAACATATAGGCATACTGAAACATCTTATCCTTATCACTCATGAACCCATGAGCAACAATCACCGTCTTGGCAGTTGGCTTTGCGGCGGGAATATAGTTAGCGTCAAGTTTTAAATGATCGGTCGCGCTGATCTCGTGCCAGCGTGCCTTGGTCACTTCCTGATACCATTTATGGGCGGGATAAAGGACGTTTCCCAGTTTAATTTCCACCGGCTTGCTCAAAAACGCCTTGGGTGCCGGCACCACGGCAACTTTGTAAAAATATAGTCCGGCTCCAAATAGGCCGACCGTCACCACTGAAATAAGGGCGGCGCAAGAAATAAGGATTTTTGTTCGTTTTTTCAATTTAAAATCAACCACCATTTTAGTTTGCATTTGGAACTAATTACGTGAAGTTATGGCTAAAGCATGGGATTTCCGCTGTTTCTACCTTCTAGGTAACGGAAATGCAGTATAATAGAAACAATGAATAAGGACGGTGATAGCATGTTTCCAGAACGATTACGAGCATTGAGACGCGGTAAGCACCTGACGCTTTCCGCCCTCGCAGATGAATTAAACAAACAGTTTCCGACTGACGACAAGCACGAAAATACGCCATCCCAAATCGGAAACTGGGAACGGGGTGTGCGGACCCCGTCATACGTCGAGGTCCAAAAGCTCGCCTCGCTTTTTAACGTCACAATGGACTATTTAACCGGCCTCACCGAAAACAACACGTACGATCTGGGCCGAATGTTTATCTCGGACAAGTCGTTACAATTTAACGGCCAAAGCCTTGGTTCAGCCGACCGTTATGAAATTTACCAGCTCATCGCCGGTTACGTTCACGGTAAGACCGGCCGCGCCCAGGCCCCTGCCCCAAGAATTCAACAGGAAGAGTTGGATTTAGGGATGGATCAAAATGATCAATAACTGTTGAGGAGAGAATATGCTGTCAAATAAGCAAAAGAAGAAATTACTTAAAAAGAAGCACCCAACAACTTCAACCGAGTCTCATTATATCAAACAAATGCAGCAATATCGCGATTTATTCAGCGATTTTCCAAGTGTCAAATTTCTAATTAACAACGTCTTGGAAAGCGATCATTTGATTCAATCAAAGTTACTGCCGCAGGAGCTCCCAGAATTGCTGCTGCCTGATGACATTCAGGATCAAATCTTCCAGACCATTAATGCTAAGTTTGATAAGGGGGATCCCGAAGGTGACAAATTGTGGGATCAACTATCGGCAGCCCTGCCTAAATTGGACAAGGCGCTGCGTTCATATCGTGATTACTTAGAAAATCAGTACGGGATGTGGGCTTATATTTCCGGTCCATTTGTCAAAAGTTTGGCCAACTATATCGGTCACGACGCGGTCTTAGAGGTTATGGCCGGCAACGGCTACATTTCCAAGGGCTTGAAAGATTTAGGGACGACCGTCTATCCCACCGACAGTTTGGAATGGGTCGGCGAGAACCAGACTGGTCAGCATCAGGTGATCCCTATCGAGAAACTTGACGCAATCGCGGCCATTGAAAAATATCAGGATCAGGTTAAATACGTCATTATGAGCTGGGCGCCAGATAAGGGCGGCGTTGACCTGGACGTTCTTGACGCAGTTAGAAAAGCCGATAACGATCTTAAACTGATCGTCATCGGCGAAAAAAACGGCGCCACCAATTCAAAAGCCTTCTGGCAGCGCGCTCACTTTATTGAACCGGAAGCAGCGCAACAATTAAACGCACACCACCGGCCCTTCGACCTGATTAAAGACCAGGTCTACCTAGTTGACTAAGTTTAGGTAACGGAATTTTCTTAATTAAAGGTTGTTTTTCAAGCGGCGTCTTCTCGAATTCGAGAAGCGCTTTTTTGGTATCGGTACCGCCCCGATACTCGCCAATCTCACCGTTGGCTTTCACCACGCGGTGACACGGCACCACAATCAGAAACGGATTTTTAGCAACCGCGCTGGCGACCGCCCGAATAGCCTTGGGTTTGCCAATGTTTTCAGCCAACTGTTTGTAGGTGACGGTCTCACCGTAAGGAATCTCTCGAAGCGCGTCAATTACCTTGAGTTCAAGTTGATTAGTAATCCCGCTCAGGTCTAACGGCACGTCAAAGGACTGGCGCTTTTTATCGAAGAACTCGTTAAATTCATCAAGATAAAGGCCAGTAACGTTTTCATCGTACATAAATTGGTAGGTGTAGCGATCATGAGGATAGAAATCAAAAAGCTCAGAAATGTGACGATGGGGACTGGAAACAAAGTTCAAGCCCTTGTCGGTCACGGTAAAGTAAAAGGTCTGCTGATTGATTTCAAGGCTTTGCCAGTAAAGTTTTTTCATGAGGTAAAATCTCCAGAGTGTGAGGCGGCTTGGGTGGTACGGTGTCTAAGCGTCAAGCGGTTGAAATCCCGGGTTTGGATTTTGGCCGCTTGATGCTTAGACACCGTACCACCCAAGCCGCCGAGCACATTTAGTTTATAAAATAATAGAATTCCAACAACATCTAATTTTATCCTACCATACTTACCAAAGATAGTGGTAAACGACCCTGAGCCTTCACAAGTTCTTAACTAGTGCAATCCCCGTCAATCCGCTTGACTGTTAGTCATGACTCAAGCACAATGAAGTTATTAACTTGTGAAGGGAACGACGCATCAATGGCAAATACGCAAAAAGATCCTGCAGTCCAAAAAACGTCAAAATTGCGTTACGATCTTAGTGAAATTCGGATTAATAAAACTGTCAGTGAACTGATCCACATGGGCCATGACATCAGAGATAAGGTGCCCTTTGAAAGCTTGGCTGAGTTTAAACCGGTTAAGCGCGATGTCGTGACCGGCATCGAACACGTTGAGGGAAAGCTCATTTCCGAGCTGCTTCCCCTGCGGCATAAGCGATTAGCCGCCTCCCCATTTTCGTTTTTCCGAGGAACCGATGAACTGATGGCCTATGATCTTTCCCACCAAACGTCATCCAACATTCCAGTGGTCATTTCCGGTGACGCCCACATTGGTAACTTCGGGTTCTACGCATCCCCAGAACGCAAGCTGCTCTTTGATCTCAACGACTTCGACGAGTCGACAATCGGTTCTTCGGATTGGGATGTGCGCCGGCTGCTGGTCAGTATCATTTTGGCCGGTGAACTCAACGGACTCGACGCTGATAAAATCACCAGTATCGAAAAGGCGGCCGTTCAAACTTACCAGCAGATTCTCGAACAATGTTTCGATGACCACTCGGCATTGGAACGTTACTACTTCTCCACGGAAGTCGAAAATTTCCTGAAATCGGAGTCTGATGGCAACTCACTGCCAAAAATTTGGGAAAAGATCAAACGCAGTGCGCTTTCCCGTGATTCTGAAAAGGTGGTTAAAAAGTTTACGACCCTGGACGTAAAGGGGCACCTGGTCTTCCGTGAGAATCCCCCGAAAACGGTGCATGTCTCTCAAAAGCGGTATCAGCAGGTGGCCGATCATCTGCAAAAATATCTGCAAACAGTGACCCCGGATGTCGCCGTCCTACTGTCGCAATTTCACATTAGTGACATTGTCCGGCACAGTGTCGGCGTCGGAAGTTTTGGAACCCGCTGTTACCTTGTGCTGCTGACCGCCATTGACGGCAGCCACCTGGTCTTACAGATTAAAGAAGCATTGCAGACCCGCCGGTTTCAAGGGTTCGACGTGACCACCAAATACAGCCAAAGCGGCCCGGACAACGGCGAGCGCATCGTCACCTGCCAACAGGTCCTGCAGCGGGCGTCAGATCCATTTTTGGGCTTTTATCACAATAATGATTCCGGGCGGAGCTTTTACGTGCGCCAATTCTGGGACATGAAAGAATCCGTTGAGTTAAACGGGTTGGACACGGACGACTTCACCAACTATGCCAAGATCTGCGCGCTCCTCTTAGCTCACGGTCATGCGCAAAGCCCGACAGCCGGCATGGTTCGTGGTTATATTGGCAAGAAGAAAAAGCTGGTCAATAGTCTGGTCGACTGGGCCAATGCCTATTCCAAGCAGGTCCATCAGGACTACAAACTGTTCAAAGAAGCTTATGATACCGGAAAATTAGCCGAGGAGGAAAGCTAGGATGCATAAAGTTGTCTTTCACATTGACGAAGTTGGTAAATGGTCCCACACAGTTGGTAACATCAAAAATCTGGTCAACTACGGGAATCAACAGGGTGAAGATTATCAAATCACCGTGTTGGTGAACGGTGACGGCATCATGGGATACTTAACTGACGAGGGCCACAAAGCCGTCAAAAAATGCGGTAAAGAATTTGTCCGTTTCCACGCCTGCGCCAACGCCATGAAGAGTCACGGCGTCGAGGCCAAGGATTTGCCGGATAACGTCGAAATTGTGCCGGCGGGTGTCGCGGATTTAATCGCTCTGCAGGAGCAGGGATATGCGTATGTAAAACCGTGAGTGTGGGCCGAAAAGCGGTTAGCTTCCAGAGAATAAGTAACTAATCTGAATATCCCGGTCCTGGATATTGAGATTAGTTGCTTATTCGGCGGGAAGCTGCTTTGAGGCGCACAATTCCACTAGGTAACATTCGAACAAAACAAAGAAGCGGGCACAAATCAAAAGTTTGTGCCTGCCTTTTTTAAGTTCAAACAACAGAATTAATACTGCGGCTTAATATACGGGACCCGCTTTACCGTCGCCCCCGCAGAGCTTTCCACGTACCAAGTTTGGTTCTTAATCCGACTAAACTGTTCGCTTCTGCCAGTTAAAATCACCCCATAGAAAACGGCCTTCTTCAGCGATGGATTTTGGCGGGCATATTGGTGAGCGTACTTGGCAATGGCCCCGTTTGAATCCAAGCCCACGTTTTCCGAAGTGACCTTTTGGAGGGTTTTGTGGAAATAACGATAATCCTGGTTCATTAACCGACCGCCATCGGCTTGGATGCCAAGAAAGTTGCTCCCATCCATCGTTGGATCCAATTTGCCACCAACCCCAATCCAGTACCAATCGGCATGGATAGTCTTGGGTAATTTACTTTGAATTTGTTGATATGTCAATGGTTTCTTGAACGTTACGGCGACTTCTGCGACATAGTTTCGCATTTTTGCGACGTCAGGAAGCTCATTGACCCGCTTCACTTCTGAGTGGCGAAGTCGATTATTATAAAAGATTGGCTCCTTTACTTGGGTGATCCGATCGTAGACCGCGTTGGGTTCATAATCATTTAAATTGACGCTGTCAGCCAAAGTGTTATTGAACCACGAATACTTGCCTTGAACCGCGGACCACGGCACGTGATACCCGTCAATGACTTTGTAACGGCGACTCACAACGTTACCGCCCCAAACGGAGGTGTTGTCCAATACTTGATCGCTCAATTGAATATTGGGCGCCATCACGGTTTCGGCAATTTCCATTTTCTGATTCAGCTGCTGGGACTGAATCCCTGATAAATACTGGGTTCCCCGATACATCAACAGTAACATAATCGGAACGGTGATCACCACCGTTGCTAGTGTGATCAGCCAGCGCCGAAACTTCACTTTCCTGGCCAGCTTTTCAAATTGTTTGTCTTCATTCATCGTTTTCTGCCATCACCTTTCGCAATTTTTTCCGGGCCCGATAAAGCTGCATCTTAATTGAACTCGGCCGTTTATGCTGCCTAACCGCAATTTCATTAATTGACCACTCGTCAAGGTACTTTAGCTTCAATAGTTCCCGCTCCTTGGATGAGAGCCTTGCCATTGCCCGTGAGATATCAGGATCCAATCGGTCAATGATGCCGGGATGGGCGGTCGGCGACTGGGGAATTAAGTACGTCGTTAAAATCGATTGCAACTTTTGTCGCCGCCGATAGTAATCAATGTAGCGATTTTTGGCCATTCGATACATATAGGGCTTAATTTTGTTTGGTGGTAAAAACAAATCCATTTCCAGCACTTTGACAAACACATCCTGAACAATGTCTTCCGCCACGCCTTTCTTGGCACCCTGACGCACCAAATACAAACACAACTCATCCAGAATTGGCTTTAGCTGTGCTTCATACCCATTCAGTTTCATGACAACCCCCTCTCCACCTATATAACGATTGAACCGGAAAAAAGTAACGCCCTTCTCGCAAAAAAACGAGTGTGCGATAAAAAGCGGTTAGCTTCCAGAGTATAAGTGGCTTANCTTATACGGCCGGAAGCTGCTTTTTAGCGCACGATTCCACTATGTAACATTCGGATAAAACAAGAGGCCGGAACAATTTTTTTGTCCCGGCCTCATTTCTGATTAATTTACGTTTCTTCCAATAACTAGCCCACCAATTTTTCCACACCCATTTGAATCTCATTGGGATGGTTAACAATTGCGCTGGCATGAGCTGCCGAAAGTTCTGGCACATCGCCAAATCCGTAGGTAACGCCCAGTGTCTTGACGTGATTTTCGTAGCCGCCAATCATGTCGGTATTGCGGTCGCCAATCATGATACTATCGGCTTTCTTCGCGCCGGTTTTGGTCATCGCATACTTCAAAACGGCTGTTTTCGTGACCCGAGTCTTTTCATCGGCAGACGCGCCAAACTCACCTTCGAAATACTGGCCGAGATTAAACTTATCGTTAATCATTCGAATCATTTCTTCCGGCTTGGCCGAAGCGATGTGCAATTGATAGCCCCGCTGCTTGAGTTTCGCTAATTCCTCCAAAATTCCGGGATAAATCGTCAGCTGAAAGATCCCCTTACTGCGGTAATATTCTTGATAATAGCTCAGCGCGTTAAAAATATCATCCTTGGACAAACCTGGATAGAACCGCGGCACACTTTCAATCAGTGCTGGCCCAATAAATTGACGGTACTGATCATCGGTCAGTTCAGGAAGATGCATCTTCTTAACAAAGTATTTAAGCGACTTGACGATGCCAACCTCAGAGTCAGCAATCGTTCCGTCAAAATCGAAAAACAATTGGGTCATTTAAATTCCTACTTTCGTTTTGTAATTATGGTATTCAGTGTCGCTTATTTCGGCGTGAAATGCAAGCAAGTGCCAAAAAAGCCGGGTTGGCTAACTTCCCCACCCGGCTGATCGCAAAAGATTGATTATCGTTACTATACTTTAGGGATAAACAAGTTCCCCAGGGTTGCCGCCATCATTGCCTTAATCGAATGCATCCGATTTTCAGCTTCTTCAAACTGAACGGCGTATTTACTGGTGAAGACCTCGTCAGTGACTTCCATTTCGGTGATCCCGTATTTCGCTTGGATCTCTTTGCCATACTCGGTATCAGCATTATGAAAGGCGGGCAGACAATGCATGAAGATTAATTGATCGTCAGGCGTGCCGGTCTTCTCGAGAGCCGCCATGTTAACTTGATACGGCATCAATTCCTTAATCCGCTGTTCCCAATTGGTTTCACCCATCGATACCCAAACATCGGTGTAAACAATGTTGGATCCCTTAAGGCCCTTATCCAAATCGTCGGTGATCAAAATTTCCGCCCCGGACTTCTTGGCAAAGCCCTTGGCGATCTGCTGAACCTCATCGCTGGGATGAAGGGTATTTGGCGCCACAATGTGAACGTTAACCCCAAGAATTGCGCAGGTAACCAGCAAGGAGTTGGCCATATTATTGCGGCCATCCCCCATAAATGTCAACGTCAAACCATCCAATGACTCAAAGTTTTCCTTGATTGTCATGAAGTCAGCCAGCATCTGGGTTGGGTGCCACGTATCCGTAAGACCGTTCCATACCGGCACGCCACTGTCCCGAGCTAAAATTTCAACGTCGCTTTGTTTAAAACCCCGAAATTCAATCCCGTCAAACATGCTGCCGAGGACCTTGGCCGTATCAGAAGTTGATTCTTTTTTACCTAACTGAATGTCATTGTGGCCCAAGTATTCAGGATGCGCGCCTAAATCAATGGCGGCTGTCGTAAAGGCGGAGCGGGTTCGGGTGGACGTCTTTTCAAACAGCAGGGCAATGTTTTTTCCTTCCAAATAATGGTGGGGAATGCCGGCCTTTTTGAGGGCCTTTAAATGCAGGCCAAAATCGACCAAGTAGTTGAGTTCACCGGCCGTAAAGTCCTTTTCAGCTAAAACACTGCGACCTTGAAATACATTCTGTTTGAAATTTTTTGTCATCCTATATCGCTCCTATCGTCCTGAAAATGGGTTAATTAGTGAATGCTGCGGTTAATTTTTTACCTGATACACTGCTCCGAAGCCCGCGCTGAAGGCGCTGGCAAGTCCCTTTAGGGGCGACACCCAGGCACTAACGTCTAAGGTCTTCTCGCAGGCTATTCTTGTGACCCCATCAACAAATCCGGGTTTGCGTGCTTCAAAAACATTGCCTTAATACGATCGGCTGCCGGCACCGACGGGGAAAACATCACGACCGTATCATAACCGGCCAGCGTTCCCGCAACATCGTCCATATGAAGGTCATCGATCACTGCCGCCAGCGGATTGGCATAGCTTGGTTGGGTATGGATCACCGTCACGAATTGGACTTGGCGGATCTCAGTGACCGTTCCGTTAATCATCCGGTACAGGCGTTCCAGCTCATTCTGGTTTCCCGACTTAAATATCATGTAGCGGGAATTTCCCGCGCTATCCGGCTGCTTGACAATCTGCATCTCACGAATATCGCGGGACAGCGTTGCCTGAGTTACCGAAATGCCAGCAACTTTTAGCCGCGCCATCAGTTCATCCTGAGTGGTGATGCTGTATTGGTTAATAATCTGTTCAATTTTTGCCTGGCGGGCATCCTTTTTCATTAGGAAAATCCTTTCGCTCAAAAATAGTTTGCTTAAATATTCATAATCTATCGTTTAATTTGCATAATCTATCAATACAAATCATAATACAAATTTCAACATTTGGCTACAACTAATTCAAACTAATTCGAAAAAGTCGTTGAAGTGCCGTAATTACCGCACTTCATAGCGGCAAGATTCCTTTGGATGTGAAGAGTCAACCGCGACCTTCTTGTCGTATACATAAATCTCACAGGCTTTACCATGCATGAGTTCAACCTGGACCTCATTTTGATAAATCGTAAACAGCACTTCTGTCCTTCGTAACCGCAACTTGAAACGGATCATATTCCAAGCCGCTGGCAATTTAGGTTCCAAGCTAAAGTGCTTGGCATTATTCACAACCCCAGCGAATCCGTAGACCACCCCTTCCCAGGCAGCTCCTAAACTTCCGGCATGAATGCCGTTTTGGGTATTATGGTGAAGATCCATCAAATCGGTTCTAACCGCCTGCGTGAAGAAATTATAGGCTTGCTTCTTGCGCCCGGCCCTTGATGCAGCAATCGCATACATGGCCTTGGATAGGCTGGAATCATGAGTCGTAATGGGTTCGTAAAAATCATAGTCGGCCTGCAGCTGCTCCAGGGTGTTCCCCTTTGGAAACAAAATATCAGCCATAATCGTATCCGCCTGCTTATTGACCCGATAACGATACAGCATCAATGGGTGATAGTGAAGCAGCAGCGGGAACTGGCTCTGGTCGATTTGATCGATATGCATATCAGGTAACTGTTCAAATCCCTGATACTGAATTTTAACGTTCTTTTCCTTATTGTACGGGAGGTACATCAAATCAGCGGCCTCCTGCATTTTTGTCACTTCCGCTTCGGACAAATTCAGGTGACTGAGCACGTCGTCAACACCCTTAAACGCATGCGCGTACTTGACTGCCAGGCGAATGTTGTACTGGGCCATTAAATTCGTAAAGTAATTATTGTTAACCAGCGCGCTGTATTCGTCAGGCCCCGTCACGCGATTAATGACAAACTGTTTCTTACCATTAATCGTCGCAAAGTTACCGTACTGCATCCAAAAGCGGGCTGTTTCAACGATAATTTCATAACCGTAATTTTGGAAAAACGCCTCGTCTCCAGTAATCGTATAATACTGATCGACGGCAAAGGCAATGTCAGCATTGATATGAAATTGGGCCATACCCGCCAACCAGTAGGAGCTTGACTCATAACCGTTGATGGTCCGCCAAGCGTACATGGCGCCTTTCGAAAGGCCAAACTCACTGGCCTGCTGCTGGGCGACGTGAAGCGTATGATACCGAAACATCAGCAATTTACGGGCAAGATCGGGTTGGGTGTAAATGAAGAACGGCAGCATAAATATCTCGGTGTCCCAGAAGAAGTGGCCGCCATATCCGTTACCGGTCAGTCCTTTGGCAGGAATGCTGGTCTTTTCGTCGCGGCCCGCCGACTGGTTCAACTCAAATAGATTGAATCGCAGGCAGAGCTGACTCCGGGGATCGCCATCGATTTGGACGTCACTGTGGAGCCAAAATGTCTGCCAGACCTGGGCCGAAGCTAGAAGTTCCGATTCAAAGGTCGTATCGCGAATATAGTTATTTAATGATGAGAGGTACTGATCGGCATACATCCGCGCATTGACCAGGGGGTGAATATTGCCAATCGCGAAGAGAAACTCAAAGTTCTTCTGACTGCCGCGTTTTGCAAAATACTTGCTTCTGTAACCATACTGATTATTATCATCTTTAAAGTAATCAATCTTCGGATCTGGGGCGTAATTTTCATTTGCTTGAAAGGTTAAAATGATCCCCTGCTGGCTTCTAAACGTGGTCACCAAATAACTGGGCTGCCCGTTATCCGGAATAAAGTCCAATTGCATCTGCCCAACGCTTTGACTAACCCGCATGTCTTCATTCTGCTGGTGGGTCATCTGGTTGACATAATTATGAAGTTTAATGATTTCCACGTCTTCATCGAAGTTCGTCGGAATAATGGAATAACGAATCCCATACACGTTTTGCTTGCTCAGGCTGGCAAAGCTTTCCACGACCAGATTAAAATTGCGGTTTTCGGGGGTCGTCACTGAAAACATTTCGTGAAGCAATCCCGTTTGCATGTCTAAATTTTTATCGACGATGTCAACCACGAAGTGATCAGTGGCCGAGTCTTCATTAGCGACCTTAATCCGAATATATCGGGGATCCAGCAGCCGGTTAATGACCTGATCATTTTCGGGATAACCAGTATACTTTTCGCCGTATGACACGTTGTTGTAATCAAAAAAGCCGTTAATGAATAAGCCAGGAGAACCAATGTAGTCGGGATTATTGCCCTGAAGCGGGTTAGAATCCCGGACCCCAAGGTGACCATTCCCGACGTTATAAATCGTTTCTAGAAAGAGTGGTTCTTTGCTGCGTAAATTTTGTAGATGAATTTGAAATTCTGGTGATTGTTCAATTCTCATGAGTACTGGCCTCCTGCATATTGCTTTAATTTTACCATTCTACACAAAGTTTTCACTTTTTGTTAGCAAAAAATTCACATTTTTATGTTAGTACGAAATAGTAATCTTTTAGGAGTTGTTAAATTTAAGTAAATGTCAGATGGCAGCTGCAATTAACGCTTTACTCCCTGTTTCTGGGTTGTTATAATTTTGATTGACTCGTTACTTTGCTTTAATAAGTTGATAAGTCTATATGCATGCATTCAAACGGCGACTAGCATATAATCAGTTTGTAAACTAAGATTAATCGTCCCACATTGTGAATTTTCACGAAGGAGAAATAACATGAACAGCAAATTACTTTCGTTTCTTGAAGAAATTAAGGCCCAGGGTAATATGTCCAAGGCCGCTCAAGCTTTGTTCGTTACACAGCCATACATTAGTCGGGTGATTAAAAACGCCGAAGTCAATTTTGGTGTTCGTTTAATTGACCGTTCATCTCACCCAATCCAATTGACATATGCGGGTGAAAAACTCCTTTCCTACCTTCAGGAAGAAAATCGTCTGCGTGCCAATTTGGATCGCGAAATGACTCACCTGTCCGAATTTAAGTACGGTCATCTCACCATCGCATCCAACGAGATTTTACCAAATGATTTCTATGACCCGATCTTAATTCGGTTCTCGCGAAAATACCCGAAGATCCACGCCCAAGTGATTCGCACGAATAGCCGCGACGCTGAGAAACGCCTGTTATCCGGATCACTCGACTTCTTCGTTGGTCATCCACTGTCCAATCCAAAGGTCGAGTATCAACCAGTTGCTAGCGTGCCATTGGTATTAGTGATTCCTGAATCCTCATCATTGTTCACACCGGGCAAGTTTGTCGTCGATTACGATACCCTCGATTTTACGAAGCTTTCCGGCGAACCATTTATTGGCATTCCCCAACAGGACTACTACCAACGACTGGTCAACAACTTCTTAAGTGATCTCAACGTTTCACCAGAGTACAGCTTAGAAGTTCCTGACATTCACCTCTCAGCTGATCTGGCTGTCAACGGATTGGGCGCCACTGTTTCGCCAGAGGTCTTCGCCACTAAGCCGTTCATTACCGATGAGCAGCAAAAGAAGTTGAACATCGTTCGGATTCCAACGGATAAAATCACGGCCGACTTTGGGATCACTTATATGAAGACAAAACAGACATCAGAACCAGTTACCGATCTTTTAGGGATTATCAAAGACGTTGTATCGGAATACGCCCCTAAAAAATAATGATCAAACGGCACTCGCAAAGCCTTTGCGGGGGCCGTTTTTTGTTGATCGCCGTGTCCTGACGAGATGCGTTCGCATCAATTAGCATTTTTAGAAATTGGTTTGGTTGATAACATAACTGTTTAGATATTTTAGTACCCTTTTAAATAACAGTTTTAGCTATTTTCGTCACAGAAAATTCATATTTATGTAACTTGATTGACATACATTATTTTTCAGAGTACCCTAACAATGGCTAGAAGGGAGAAAGCGGTTGTTTTACAGCATTGGGGGCACATTATCTAACGCCGACTGCTGACGTATCAATTGTTCTCCAAGATTTGTTCGATACATAACCGTACACGTCACTGTGAACATTTAACTGAGGGCGCGCTATCAAGCTGCTGAATATGATTAATAATGGAGAAATCGGTTGGGTACTCGTTTGAGCAAAATTGCCGGGAGTCAGTGATAACCGGTGAAGGATCCAACCGTTTTTTTAAGTTGCAGGGGAAGCAATTTAGAAGGGTCTGAAAAATCATGAAGAAAGCAAAGAGTTTACTCGCACTATCCACCGGACTGGCAGTTCTGCTGCTGGTCGCACCAACGGCATCGGCGGCGTCAAAGAAGAACGCCGGAAAAGATCCGTATGGCATCAACAAAATTTTAGCCAAGCTAATTGGCAAAAAACACGTGTCACCCAACAAGCATATTCAGTTAGACATTGTGTTGAAGCCCCAGAATCAGAACCAATTGACCGATGAAATTTATAACGTTAACACCCCGGGCAAACCCAATTTCAAAGAATTTTACACCCCGGCGCGTTTCGGCCAAAAATTCGGCCGGCCCGCTAAAGTTGTCGGCCAGTACCGGCCCTACTTTGCCAAATATCATCTAAAGACGCAGACATTTTCCAATAACCTGATTTTGAAGGTGTCAGGGTCGGCAAAGAACGTCAATAAGGCCTTTGGCACGAACTTGGAATCAGCGAGATACCACAGCAATCCCGTTCAGTTTTCAACCAAACGCCCGAAACTCCCCGCAAAGTTAGCCGACAACGTTTTAACCGTTCTTGGGATTACCAGCCTCAACGTTAAGGCCAGCGTGCTTGCCAAGAAGAGCGCGAAGAAGGCCGCTAAACCGGTCGCCAAGTATGCGCCAAGTAAGTTCACCAATCGCTATCAGCTTTCGCCGCTCTATGATCAGGGCTTCAAGGGTCAGGGGCAGACGGTCGGCATTGTCAGTTTTGCCGGCTTTGACAAGGCCAACGCCGAACATTTCTGGAAGGCCGAGCACATTGCCACTAAGCCAAACCGGATTAGCATTAAAAACATTGCCTCACCTTCCGTTCAGGCAACTAACGATAAAACCTCCCAATTTGAAACCACGGTTGATGTTGAGCAAGCCGGAGCTGTGGCCCCTCAAGCCAACATTCGGCTATATCACGCCAACTTCAGTGATGTCGGCATGGTAAACAGTTTCGCCACCGCGTTTGACGAGAACAAGGTCGGGTCCCTCTCAATGAGTTGGGGGATTAACGAATACATGCTTCACTACTATAAAAACAATCATCTCCTGTCACCGGTTTATGGCCAAGTGATGAACCTTGTCATGGCGCAGGGTGCGCTTCAGGGGATCTCAACGTTCATCGCATCCGGTGACTCGGGGGCTTTAGCGCAGGGAGTTGGCGGCAAAATCGGGCCGATCAAGATTCCAAACTACAGCACCTACGCCTTCTTCCCGGCAGACAATCCGTGGGTAACGGCAACTGGCGGGACAACGATTCCGTTTAGCCGCAAAATTAAAAAGGGTGTCAGCGTCTCCGTCAATAAAGAACGGGCTTGGGGCGGCGATTACCTCTTTAACGCCTACACCAAGGGAAGAAACGAACTGCTCAACAACATTAAGCTCTTCAGCTTAGCCACTGCCGGTGGCGGCGGTGGCATCAGTCACCTCTACAACACGCCTCAGTACCAGGAAGGCGTTTCCGGTGTTAATACCTTCAACGCCCGCCAGTACATCTCAAACCTGATGCAGCCGCGGATGAACCCGGTATTGCTCAGCGGTACGGACTATGGTCGTAATTATCCTGACGTTTCCGCCAACGCTGATCCACTTACGGGTTACCAAGTTTACGATAAGGCCATGAAGGGTTGGTCCGTCCAGGGCGGCACCAGCTTTGTGGCTCCCCAGTTTAACGGCGCAACCGCCGTCATGAACAGTGGCAAGGGCCAGCGAATGGGGCTGTGGAACGCCCAGATTTATCAACTTGCACAGGATAAGGAGAAGACACCGTTCACCGTCATGGACAGTAACACTAACAACTCAAACCTCTATTACACCGGTCAGCCGGGGAAACTTTATAACCAGGCAACCGGTTTGGGAACCGTCAACTTCCAAAAACTGTATGATAACTATCAATAATCACATATGACAAAAGCAAAGGAGATCCAGCATGCCATCATCGGCACTGAATCTCCTTTAGTTTAATGATTAACAATCGTGAAGGGGGCAATCCCCCAGCTGAAGTTATTCCTCAACCCGATTCTTCAAACTTGTATGATTTAATAAAATGTTCAAAATAACGGCCGTGAAACTTCCGACCACCATCCCGTTACTCATAATAACTTGAACGGTTGCGGGAAGGTATTGGAACAGCGCCGGCTGGGTGGTAACCCCGAGGCCAAACCCAATGGAAACGGCAATGATTAACAGGTTTTTGTTGTTCAAATCAACCTTAGCTAACATCTTGATCCCTTGGGCACCAACCATGCCAAACATGACCAGCATTGCGCCACCCAAAACGGAAGCCGGAATCAACGTTGCAATCGCCCCAAACTTGGGAATCAAACCAAGAATCATTAAGAAGAATGCTGAATAATAAATCGGCGCAAGTTTCTTAATCCCGGAAAGCTGCACGATCCCAACGTTCTGCGAGAAAGTGGAATATGGGAAGGTATTGAAAACCCCGCCCAAAATTGCGGCAATCCCTTCGGAACGGTAGCCATGTTCAAGATCCCGGTCTTCCAGCTTCCGGCCGGTAATTTCACTTAATGCAAAGTAAACCCCGGTAGATTCGATCATACAGGTCAATGCGGCCAAAATCAGGGTCGCAATCGACGACCATTCGAATTTAGGCGCTGAAAAATAGAAGAACTGGGGCAACTGAGCCCACTGCGCCTGACCAACGGATTCGAACCCAACCGTCCCCATCGCAACGGCGGTCAGGGTGCCAACCAGAATCCCAATTAAAATCGCAATTTGTTTAATGAAGCCCTTCGCCCAGATATTCAGGACGACAATGATCAGGGCGGTGAAGAAGCCAAGGAATAGATGAGTTGGGTTACCAAAGGCCTTAGCGGTCGCGTCGCCGCCGCCTAAATTTTGAAAGGCAACCGGCATCAATGTAAACCCAATTAAAGTAATCAGGGAACCCGTCACAACTGGTGGAAAAAACCGGCGCAGGTGGGCAAATGGTTTCGCGGCGATAATGATAAACAGCCCCGCAACAATAATTCCCCCATACATGTAACCTAATCCAAAGTTCTTTCCGATTGACTGCAGTGGTGCCACGTACTCGACGGCACAGCCAAGCACAACCGGCAGCCCAATCCCGGTAATTGGGGTCCGCCGAATTTGAAGCAGCGTTGCCACGCCACACATGAAGATATCCATTGATACCAGATAGGTCATTTGCATGGCGTTAAAGTGGAGTGCCCCACCAATTAACAACGGAACCAAAATATCGCCGGAATACATGGCCAGCAGATGTTGGAATCCTAAAATTGCGTTGCGAATCGGTGTTTTCTTATCCGAAACAGAAACATTATTCATGATGTTCTCCCTTTTCATTCGTGTTTAAAGTGATAAGATCATATTAACATGAAAAATGCGTAATCACAACGAGAATTCCGAATGATAACGGTACCAGTCGTGAATTTGCGACCCACTCTAATCTTGAATTGGTGGCAGCTTTTTAATTATCCGGGCGGGAACGCCGCCAACCATCACATTATCAGGAACGTCTGCGGTCACAACCGCCCCGCCGGCAATCACAACGTTACTGCCAATCGTTACGCCAGGCATAATGGATGCCTTTCCGCCGATCCAGACGTCATCGCCGATCGTTACTGGAAAGCCCTGGGCCATGTACTTTCGCCGGGCAACCGCATCAACCGGGTGGTTTACCGTGTAGATATCAACGTTGGGGCCAATCATCACGTGACTGCCAATGGTAACTGGCGCAATATCTAGAATCGTCAAGTTATAATTGCTCAAGAAATCTTCGCCAACCGAAATATTTTGGCCATTATCACAATTAAAGGTCGCCTGAACCGAAACCCGTTGGCCAGTATTGCCAAAAATTTGCTTGATCTTGGCGGTCAGCTTCTCAGGTTCAGTTGCTGGGATGCTGTTGAATTCCTGACATAGTTTGGCAGCCCGCGCCTTTCGAGCAGCCACCTGATCGTCCAAAAAGTAGTATGGTTCACCAGCATCCAATTTTTCTAATTCTGTCATATTTATCTATTTCCTCCTCGATAATCAAGTCTCGGTACCCATATTAACGAATTCCGGCGCCAGACACAAAAAAACGCCGCCCCCATTGCGGGAACCACGTCATTTCATCAGATGAATCATTTAATTGACTTGTTTAGTACCAGCCGTATGCGCGCCAATGTTTCTTTGCGTTAACCCAACTACCATAACGGGCTTTAACGTAACGATCAGCGGTTTTTTCCTGGTTGGCTTTTGAGTAATCACCATGTAAATATGATGAGCTCAATTGGTAACGACCAACGTAACGGCCGTTACGGGCGGTATATGATCCGCGGGATTCGTGAAAAGCAATCCACTTCTTTGCGGCAAGATTAGCTTTTGATAAGTTTGACTTGTAAGTTTTAGTAACTGAGGTCGTTTGGGCGTTTGCGGTTTCTTCGGTTGTGGCTGCTTGAAAGGCACCGAATAGTGTCAGTGTCGTCATGATTGCGATGATTGCTTTTTTTAAACTCATAATATAAATATTTCCCCTCCGTAATTAATCAACGACTAAGAATATACACTGTCGCATTTACACGGAGGTGTCGATAAAATTACAAGCGTGTTAAAACAATTGAGCGTTTAGTAATATTCACAACTGAATCCCATAGCCTCTAAGCGGATTGGCGCTCGCTTTGTAATAGTAACATGGCTTTTTTATCAAAAAATCCATGAAAAATGTTCGATTGGCGCCGATTTGTGGGATTGTGTTGCCCTTTGTCATTTTAATCAACACCGACTTTGGCTTTTTTCTAGGAGTGGCTTATGATAATAATTGTGAAGACAGCGCTGAAAGGATGAGTGAAATGGACCCACATTTCAATAAAATTACCAAAGCGGGATACCAAAAAATTCAAAAAGAAATTGACCAGCTTGAGAACAGCCGGCCAACCAAAATCAAAATACTGTCAGACGCCCGCGCGCTCGGTGATCTATCGGAGAATGCCGAGTATAGCGCGGCCAAACGAGACCTGCGCCATTTGGAAAGCCGGCTGCGCTTCTTGAGAAAGGAACTCCAGTACGCGAAGATCTACACCCCCTCCGACAACGATCGGGTGGAAGTCGGCAAGTACGTGACGTTTGAATTTTTGGATGACCACGCCACCGAGACCTATCAAATTGTCGGCACCCCTGAAGTCGATATTGATCACGGTAAAATTTCGATTGCGTCCCCAATTGGCGCGGCGTTATTAAACCACCGCACCGGAGACACGGTCAAAGTCGTAGCACCAAATTTAACCTATCAAGTCAAGATTACGGCTGTCAAAATTGATCAATAAAGTCAGAATTAACGAGATTCTCACTGAAGAGCAGGTCGTTAATCCTGGTTTTTGGTTGAGTTCCGCGCAAATCGATAATAGAGGTAGCAGCCCAGAATTACCGCAACGGCGACAATAATGACGACTAACCACTGATCAATGATCGCTAAAATGGTGTTCCAAGCCCCGCCGGCAAAGTGGCCGACCAAAATTAAAACCGTGTTCCAGATTAGCGTCCCCAAGATGGTCAAGCCACTGAATTTGGCAAACGGATAAGCCGTCATCCCAGCTGGAATGGACACTAAACTACGAACAACCGGAATACACCGGCCAATCAAAATCGCCCAGCCACCGCGCCGATTGAAATAGGCTGCTGCTTTGTCAACATCGGCCGGTTTTAACCTAAGCAGCTTCCCAACCCGGCCAGCAAGAAGCCTTTCAATCTGACGAACATTGAGCAGCCGGCCGACACCATAAAGAACAACGGCCCCGACGAAGGCCCCCGCGGTCGCCGCCAAAACGGATCCCCAGATTGTCAGCTTGCTGGTGAGCGTCAGATAACCGGTAAATACCAGAACCAGTTCTGAGGGAATTGGCGGAAATATATTTTCAAATGCAATTAAAAACGCAATCGCGAAGTAGCCGTATTGATTGATGAGTTCAGTAATGGTTGTTTCGGTCAATTAATTGCCTCATTTCGTATGTTAAGTATGAGCATTATATCATAGTTCGTTTCGCTTCATTGGCTACTGAGAAATCTTTATGAATGATTAAACCAAACATTGATTCGGCTTTTTTCGATGTTCGCTTTCGCACCCACCCCCAATTGGCATATAATTAGAGGTACCAACAAAGGAGGATTCAATCAATATGAAGACTGTTAAAATTGGTGACACGAATTTCGAAGCTTCCGCCGTTGCCCTGGGCATTATGCGCATGGCAGGCATGGAAACCGCAGACGCCGCAAAAAGTCTGCAGGCTGCTTACGATGCCGGAATCAACTATATCGATTCCGCTGACATCTATGGCGAAGGCGGTTCTGAAACAAAATTTAAAGAAGCCATGAAAGCTTCCGGCATTTCCCGTGACAAACTCTACATTCAATCCAAGGGCGGCATTATCCTGGACCCTAAACGAAGCCATGATGGCTTGGTATTCGGTGCGCGGTATGACTTCTCCAAGGAACACATCATTGAAGCCGTTGACGGCATTTTACAACGGCTGGGAATTGACTATCTGGACTCGTTCTTACTCCACCGTCCCGATCCGTTGATGGAGGCCGATGACATTGCTGACGCGTTTGACACATTACAGCGTGAAGGCAAGGTTCGCCACTTCGGTGTTTCCAACTTCAACCCGCAACAGGTTGAAATGGTTCAATCATGGATCAGTCAACGGCTGCTCATTAACCAGTTGCAATTTAACGTTGTTCATTCCGGGATGATTCGTTCCGGCATGCACGTTAACATGATCGACGATGCCAGTTTGGATCACGATGGCGGCATTCTGGAATATTCACGTCGTAAGCACATGACCATTCAAGCTTGGTCACCGTTTAATTACGGCCTGTTTGCCGGCATGTATATCAATGATCCGAAGTATCAAAAGCTCAACGATAAATTAGCTGAATTGGGCAAGAAATACAACGTTTCGAAGAACGCCATTGCAACGGCATGGATTCTTCGGCACCCCGCTCACGTTCAAGTCCTTCTGGGAACCATGAACCCTGAACATATTAAGGATAGTGCAGCCGGTGCCGACGTTACCCTGACCAAGCAGGAGTGGTACGATCTCTACTTCGCTGCTGGCAACGATTTACCTTAAAATTTAACGATCATCATCGAACAAGCTCAGCGGTAATGAACCGATTGCCGCTGAGTTTTTATTGTCATCAAAGAAAGGAACTGTCATGACTAAACGCAGGCGCAAGCAGCGACATTCGCATTCATTTTTAAGCGTTATCGTGAGCATCATTGTTCTCGCGGGCGCGTGGTATTTCACTGGCGGCACCCCAAGCAGCCTAAACGACCTTGTTCAACAGGCGACCAACATGGTCACGCCCAAAACCACCAACGACACAACCACCGGTGATCTGGCAAAGTTAACCTATCAATCCGGCAAGCCAGCCTTTATCTATGTTAATCACAACAAGGCCAAATTAAATCCCCAGAAGTGGCAAACCAACCACGTGGTTTACTCGGTCCTCGATCATTTCAACCGAACCAGTACTGGCAATCTCGCCTACTTAGAATCGCGCAACCTCGCGTCGGATAGCAACCGGGTCCGTCAATACGTTGAACCAACCGGCTGGCACCAAAAATTTGTTGACGGCCAGCCGATTATTAACCGTGGTCACCTGATTGCCTACTCAATCTCCAAGGGAATCAATCAGAACGGGCAGTATAACCCTGCAGACACATCCGGTGACCAGAACAATCCGAAAAATTTGTTTACCCAGACCGCCTTTTCCAATCAGCGGATTCAAACCATTTTCGAGCAGAAAATTCGGGATGCGTTGAGGGACGGCAAACGGGTGATTTTCTTTGCCAAACCTGAGTTTCGCGATCACGAGTTAATGGCACGCGGCATTCATCTTGAAGCTATCAGTACCGACAAATCATTGAACTTTAACGTTTACTTATATAACGTCCAGCCCAACGTCTCCTTTGATTACGCTACCGGCCGTTCAACGATCGATCGAAATATGCACGTCCCCGATCCCTAATTTTCAGTCATTCGACCTGACTGCTGGTCAACAAACTGTTTAAGAGACCGGAACATCCCCGCATGCTGCCCGTTAAAGAAAGTCGGCGGATTCGTTAAATCAAAGTAGCTTAGACTGACGGTCTCGTTCGTTTTTTTGGTCAGCAAATGGCCACTCACATAACGCACCAAGTAGAAGCAATTAATTGGCTGCAGCTGATCCCCATTGGGATATTCATACTGGAAGTCATCCGAAATCTGCAGGAGCTTAACCGGTTCAACAAGCAAGCCGGCATCCTCTTTAAATTCCCGTACGGCGGCCTTTGCATAGGTTTCACCATATTCTAGATAGCCCCCGGGAAATCCCCAGTTACCCGTATCAGTCCGTTCTTGAAGGAGGACCTGATTCTGATCATTGAGCAGGGCTCCCGAGGCCGAATTTAAAATAATCGGCTGATGGCCGACCATCTTTCGAATCCGTTTGATATATGGTTCCATTCAATCGCGACCTTTCTATATATTTGCCACAAAAAATGGGTGTTTGCCAACGCAAATCCCCATTTTTAATAATCGTTACTATTTCATTCCATTAAGCTCTTTGCGCGCCATCAACAACGAAATCCGCCCCGTTAGCAAACTTCGATTCGTCATTGCCGAGGTAAACGCAAATTTCACCAATGTCTTTTGGCTCCCCCATATGCCCAGCAGGAATGGTTTGAATCAATTGATCCTTGTACGCTTCAGGCACAATGTCGGTTTCGATCCATCCTGGATGAACCGCATTAACGCGAATATCCACTTTTTCGGCAGCCAGTGCCAATGCGGTCGCATGCGTCAATAGACGGGTGCCACCCTTGCTGGCAGAATAGGCCGGGCTCAGCGGCAACCCAATCAAGCCGGCAACTGAAGAAATGTTGATAATTGCCCCTTTGGCATTGCTGTACTTCTTCATGGCATTAATCGCATATTTTTCACCTAGGAAGTTCCCGGTTAAATTAATGTCAATCACTTGCTGCCAATCTTCCAGGCTTAAGTCTTCCAATGGGCCGTTAACGCCGCCAACCCCGGCATTATTGACGAGAATATCCACCTTGCCAAATTTAGCAATTGTTTGATCAATCACCTTTTGCCAATCAGCTTCCTTTGACACATCCTGCTGAACAAAGAGTGATTGATCATCGCCGAACCGTTCAACCGCTTTTTTGCCGCCTTCAACGTTGTGGTTCGCCGTCAAAACAACCTTTGCGCCTTCACGCACATAACACTCGGCAACGCCCAAGCCAATCCCGGCAACGCCACCGGTGATAATTGCAACTTTATCCTTCAATCGATCCATTATAACCGCCTCTTCACTGAGTTATTTTTACTTCCAAGCTCATCATACCGATCGGCAGTTGAAAGCGCAATCATTTGAACCATTTTTCACAAGCAGGCCACTAATATTATTCCCCAACGGCCAACTCAATCATGATAGAATACAGTTAATTCACTGGACTCATTTACAAAGGAGACTATCAGAAAATGGCATCACTCACCCAGAAAATGCATCAGCAGGCTGCCGAACTCTGGCAGGAAAGTTTCGATCATCCGTTTATCAAAGAACTTGCGGCCGGTTCCCTGCCAACCGCCACGTTCCGGTACTATTTAAAGCAGGATCGCTACTACCTCGCCAACTTTGGCGATCTTCACAAGCAAATTGCTGACAACCTGTCAAATCCTGACATCAAGCAATTTCTCTACGAGGGCGCTCAGGGGCTTCACGATGACGAAGCCAACATTCGTAAAGAATTCTTTGACGAGTTAGCCATTACCCCGGCTGAAATCGCCCAAACGCCGATTGCACCCAATGCTTACAATTACGTTGCCCATATGTATCATGAACTCAACGAAGGCTCACCGGCTCGGGCCGCCGCCGCACTTCTGCCCTGCTATTGGTTATATAACGAAATTGGCAAGAAGTTGATTAAGAAGGGCTCGCCAGTCAAAATCTATCAGCAGTTCATCAACACTTACGATAGTGACGGCTTCACGGACGCCACTTCGCAAATGATTCAAATTGTCGATCAATTAGGCAGCGAGGCTGACCAATCAGAACAGGCCAAGATGACGACCGCGTTTGTCCGCAGCAGCTATTACGAATTACATTTCTGGGCAATGGCGTATAAACACCAGCAGTGGGCCTAACCGCTAATTGTTGGCTGACATTTCTCATCAAAATTTTCGGTCACCATTATAGACAAATCAATCCTCAGGCGAGATAATATTACCAGAGGGGAATACCCCTGCTTTGAGTTGAACCGCATTCGCTTTGGTAATGTCCAAAGTTCCATGAAAAAGTA
>NZ_AZFZ01000042.1 GCF_001435895.1 Lentilactobacillus parafarraginis DSM 18390 = JCM 14109
CGTATTTGGAGGACTTTGTCTTCAGTCTGACCACTTAGGTCTTGAATCCTAAGTGGTTTTTTAATGAAATTGTAATTGGGATCATGCTTTTTTGAGTGAAGTAAACAGTCATTACAGCCGCTTATTCAACTCATCGCCCAACTTCTCAAACCCAGGCTTGCCTAACAAAGCAAACATATTGGTCTTATAAGCTTCCACGCCGGGTTGGTTGAACGGATTAATCCCGTTAAGATATCCAGAAATGGCGATCGCCACTTCAAAGAAGTAGATCAAATAACCCAACGTGTAAGGGGTCTGATCCGGAATGTGCACGCTCATGTTTGGCACGTTGCCGTCGGTGTGGGCGAGGGTCACCCCTTCAAATGCCTTGGTATTGGCAAAGTCCATGGTGCGGCCTTCCAAGTAACCAAGGCCATCCAGGTTGTCGGCTTCCTTCGGGATGTCCATGTCATGATTTGGCTTGTCAACCTTCACAACGGTTTCCATCAGGTTCCGCAAGCCCTCTTGAATATATTGGCCCAAGGAATGCAGATCGGTGGTGAAGTTGGCCGATGATGGGTAAATGCCCTTTTCGTCCTTGCCTTCTGATTCACCAGTCAATTGCTTCCACCACTCAGCGAAGTACTGCATGTTGGGTTCGTAATTTTCAAGCAATTCAGTAGTGTAGCCCTTCCGGTACAAAATATTCCGGTAAGTGGCGTACTGGTAGGCTTCGTTCTTAGTCAGATCAGGATCGGTGTAGGCGTCAGCCGCATCGGCCGCCCCCTTCATCAAATCATCAATGCTGGCACCGGATACCGCAATTGGTAAGAGGCCAACCGGTGATAGGACGGAGTAACGCCCGCCAACACCGTCGGGAATGACAAACGTTTCGTAACCGTTGGCAACGGCTTCCTGATGTAAGGCACCATGAGCCTTGTCAGTCGTGGCGTAAATCCGTTTCTTGGCGCCCTCAGCCCCGTACTTTTCGACTAATTTATTCTTAAAGATCCGAAAGGCAATTGACGGCTCCGTGGTCGTTCCGGACTTCGAAATCACGTTGATTGAAAAGTCGCGGTCGCCAATCAAGTTTAACAGATCATAAACGTACGATGGGCTCAGTGAGTTGCCGGCAAAGAAGACTTGCGGGAACTTGCGGCGATCATCTGGTAAGTAATTGAAGAAGGTGTCGTTTAAGAAATCAACGGCCATCTTGGCGCCCAGGTAGGAACCGCCAATCCCAATCGCAACGAAGACTTGCGAATCGGATTGAATCTGTTTGGCGGCCGCCTTGATGCGGGCAAACTCTTCCTTGTCATAATCCTTTGGCAGGGTGAGCCAATCCCGGAAATCACTGCCGGCACCGGTACCTTGACGCAGCTGTTCGTCAGCGGCATTCACCATGGCCTGCATTTCGCCCAGTTCATTGTCGTGAACGAACTTTGTTAGTTTGGAACTATCAAATTTAATGTGAGTCAATTTGTTCTTCCTCCTAAATAAATAAGCGCTTAACTTAATGATATCATTAAATGAAGCGCTTATTCTGTAAAATACCGGTTAAATTTGGAGAATTTCGGTGACCGCAACGGCGATCAATGCTTAGCTGTAATCCTGGTTTAAGGCCGCCGCAAATTGAATGACTTCATCGGCCGTGTTGCTGGGACCGAACGAGATTCGAATGAACCGGCCGGCCTGTTCCTCGGTTAATCCCAATGCCATCAACGTGTTGTCCGGGCGGGGATCCTTGATGCTGCAGGCACTGACTGTCGAGAAACAGTAACCGTGCTGGCCCATGGTTGTTGCGGCCATTTGCCCCTGAGTGCTTGGCAGCAGCAAGCCACAAATTCCGGGGTACTCGGCCCAAGCGGCAATCGGGCGAATCGACGGGGCGATCAAGGATAATAACTGTTTCTTGAGATCACCGACGTGCTTCAAATTAGCCGCCTGATGATCCCAAGCCGTGCTCAAGGCCACCGTGGCGCTGATAACTTCCGGAACGGCAATCGTGCCGGGGAGAAACCCATTCTGCTGGAAAACGTATTTGTACGGCACCTTCGTGATGGCTTGCGGCGACAGGTAGAGAATGCCGCAGCTTTTCGGCCCGTTAAACTTGTGGGCGCTGGCACTGAAACCGGCGACCCGGCTTAAATCCAGCGGGACTTTGGCCAGGCCCTGAACGGCATCGACAAACAGCGGCACGCCGGCAGCCGTTGCCACCTCATTTAACGCAGAGATATCTTGGACGATCCCCGTGATGGCGTTAACGGCTTGGATAATCACCAGACCGGTTTCGGCGGTGATTGCCCGCTTCAGAATTGCCGGGGTGACGTGTCCCTTGTCGTCAACTGGCAAGGTCTTAATTTTGTAATTGGCCGTTTCCTCGAGATACGTCAATACCTCGTATACCGACGAGTGTTCCAGGGGACTTACCAGAATTCCCTTCTTTGCCGTGCCCGTGGCGAGGCTTTGAATGCCGAGATGGTTACTCTCGGTGCCGCCGCTGGTGAAGATCAGGCCTTCCACCGGCACGTCCAGTAATTTAGCAATTGTGGCCTTGGCTTCATTTACCAGCTGGCCGGCGGCGTTGCCTGCCTGGTGGAGACTTTCACTGTTCGCATAAAAATTTTCGGCAACTTCCCGGTAGGTATCCAGTGCTTCTCGACTCATCGGGGTGGTTGCAACGTGATCAAAATAGATCATTTGGCACCTCCTTTAAACACTCAGCTGCAGCATCCGGCTCAGGGCCTTTTTAGCCCAGTAAGCCGTCTGCGAGTCGACTGTAATGACGTGACCGGAGTGGCCGGCCGCCAATTGATCCATGGTCCAGGCTAAGTGGGGCAGGTCAATCCGGTTCATCAGAATGCAGGCACATGAAAATGGGTTCAGGAACATGACCCGTTTATCGGGGTGGTTGGCTTTCAGGCGGCCAACCAGGTTGTTATCGGTACCGATGGCGATGCGGGTATTTTCCGGCGCGTTTTCAACGTACTTAATTAGGGCCGAGGTCGAACCGACAAAATCAGCCGCTTCGGTCACCTCATGGGAACATTCCGGATGAACGATGATTTTAACGTCGGGATACTTTTGGCGGAGATTATTTACATGGCCGACATTAAACTGCTGGTGAACCGAGCAGTAGCCGTTCCACAGGATCACACGAACTTTTTCGGGATGATCCGCTTCCAGAAAGTCCTGTTGGGCGTGCCACAGACCAATTTGATCGGCTGTAATTCCCAAATCCATTGCGACGTTGCGGCCAAGATGCTGGTCGGGCAAAAAGAGCAGGTGTTTGGCCTGTTTGAGCGCCCAGGTCATGATCTTCTTGGCGTTACTGGAAGTGATCGCCACGCCGCCGTGCTTGCCGACAAACGCCTTGATGGCGGCCGATGAGTTGACGTAGGTGACGGGGATGATTGATTCGCCGTAGTGGGCGGTTAAGAATTGCCAAGCTTTGTTAAGCTGAAACGGGTTGGCCATATCCGCCATCGAACAGCCAGCCATGGGATCCGGCAAAATGACGTCTTGATTGTCAGCGGTCAGAATGTCGGCCGTTTCCGCCATAAAATGAACGCCGCAGAAAACGATTTTTTTGGCGGTGTGATTATTGGCCGCAATTTGGGCGAGTTTCAGGGAATCGCCGCGGGCGTCAGCAAACTGGACGATTTCATCCTTTTGATAGTGGTGGGCCACCAGCATCAGGTCGGTGCCGAAGTCGGCCTTAATTTTTTGAATCCGGGCGACTTGGTCTTCAGGCGCTTCGTCGTAGTACCGGTTAAAGGCGACCTTTTCTTTTAAATCTAGCATAGATTATCATTCCTTTCAAACGTGATTGATGGGTAACAGGCACGCGGTGAATTATCCTGCCTGATCCGGAACCACGGATTCTTCGATGTAGTTGGCGCCCAAACTTTTCGGTGCCGCCTGCGCTGCCTTGGCAATTTTTTCAGCGCACAGGCAAAGGTTGGCGATGGCAAATTGCGTCGATGTGAGTTGGGTCGGGACCGGAGACGGGTAGTCGAATTGGTCGAGCCAGCGCAAAAAGGTCTTGAGACCAGTGCGGGTGCGGACGACGCCTAGGTACTGCCAAGCCTTATCCTGAAGGGTTGTCATGGTTGGCAGAAAGGGATCGACCCTGGAGTTTGGCAATGCGGTATTTTTGAAAGTCTCAGTCGGGGTAATGGTCATAATTTTTTCGGCGGCCTTTTTCGCGCTGACCAGGCAATCCAACAGGGAATTGCTGGCCAATCGGTTGGCGCCGTGGACGCCGTTGCAGGCGACTTCTCCGACTGCGAATAGATGCGGCAGGGATGTTTGGGCTGACAAATCAGTTGCTACGCCGCCCATCATGAAGTGGGCGCCGGGTTGAATGGGGATCCGCTTGGTCGTTTGGAACGGGACGTGGTGGTTGTCCAGATTCTCGGTAACGCCGGGGAACCGGTCGGTGAAGTTGGGAATTGCTGAAATGTCCAGGAACAGGTCGTGGCCCTGACGTTGCCAGGCCTGCAAATGACGGGCAACGACATCCCGGGGTGCCAGGTCCTTCTTGGGGACGTTGGCCATGATTCGGTGGTTATTTTCATCCACCAGAATGGCACCGCTGCCGCGAATCGCTTCGGTAATCAGGCCGTAACAGCGGCCGTGAAGCGTCAGTAGGGTTGGGTGAAACTGCATGTAGGCCATGTCCGTGAGTTTAGCGCCGGCCCGGGCCGCCATGGCAATTCCGTCGCCGGTAATCGTGGCGTTGTTGGTGGTCAGTGGAAACAGGTTGCCTAGACCACCGGTTGCCAGGACAATTGCGTCGCCATTAAAGGTCGTCAGCTGCCCGGTTTGGGTGTTGCGAACAACCACGCCGGTGCAGACCCCGGATTGAATCGTCAGCTGCAGAGCTTCCGAATTTGTTTGCCAATGCACTTGGTGGAGTAAGGATTGGACGAATGACGTTAGGGCCGCGCCGGTCCGATCCCCATTGGCGTGAAGAATCCGGTGATGACTGTGAGCGCCCTCAAGGCCGAAGTCCAACTGACCGTCAGCTTTGCGATCAAAGGGCATTCCCGCAGCAATCAGCCGTTTGATCAGGGTTGGGCCAGTGGTGACCAGCTGCTTAACCGCCGTTTCCTTATTGTGATGCGCACCGGCAACCAGCGTGTCGGCCTCGTGTTCAACGGGGGTGTCGCCGGGGTTCAGTGAGGCTGCAATTCCGCCCTGAGCCAGCATCGAGTTGCTGTCCTCAGCACTTTTTTTGGTAATAATGGTGACGTCGCAGGTCGTTTGCAGCTGAGTTGCCAGGTAACAACCGGCCAGACCGGCGCCGATAATAATGACTTTTCGCATGACGCACTTCCTTAGATAAGTGATTTGGGTAGGTGACAGATTAGTTTCAATAAAAGTAATTTGGACTTTAATTTTCCTAAAATAAAAGTAAAAGATACTTTAAATTAGTTAGTATAAAAGTAAAAACGACTTTTATTAATGCAATGAGTATAGTCTATTCATGATCCGAATTTCAATAGGGTTTCCCCTTAATTTTGAACTTTCCAAATTTAATTTCGCCGTTGCGACAACAAAAAAGCCCGATCCAGCGCTGGTTGCGTTGATCGGACTTTACGATGGTGATTGAATTAAAGAATTTGGCAGAACTCAATCGTTTCTTGATTGGGTCCCAGAATATTGAAGAACCGAATGCCCTTGTCCCAGAAAGAGGGGATTGATTGAATCTCACTGTCTTTGAGGTTTAAGCCCTGAGCCTTTGCATCAGCGAACGCCTTGTCGACGTCGGTGGTGTTTAGGGAAATGTGGTTAATGGCCCCGGTAGTCATAGCGACGGGATCGCCCTCCCAGGTTTCGATGGTTAAATTGCCGAACCGCATGAAGGCACAGCGATTTTCACCGTTATGAAACAGGCCGGCCTGATCAAATCCCAGTGATTCATAAAATGCGATGGTCTTGTCTAAATCTTTTGAAGGAATGCCAACGTGTTGGATTCCTGTAATGTCATCTTTGATTGCCAAAGTAATCTGCTTCTTTCTGTTTGATTTAACGAATTATCTGTTACGTCAATGTTATTCCGAATGATGCTTAAAGGTCTTGCTTCCCAACGTCCAATGCTTGATGTTTCAAGCCGGGAAAGACGCGGCGATCCGCAATTCCAGTGATTCCCCCTTGGAATAGGAATGCGAAAATCGTGCCGATACCGAAGTTAGTAAACTGTTGGGTGATCACAAAGGCGATGATCGCCATAATGGTTGGCGGAATGTAAGAAGCCCACATCGCCAGGTTGGCATTGCCCTTGAAGTATTTGAATCGTAAAATCTGCATTAAATCATCGGCGGGGTGCAAGACTAAGTTGACCCGTTGATAAATCGAAATTCCCGTCCCAATCAGGGCAACTCCGAAGAAGTTAAGCAGAATGTAGAAAATAATCATCCCCGTGGAATTTGCGGCAGGCAGGCCCTTGAAGAACGAGTACTTGCCGAGGAAAAAGTCTTCGAAGATCTGGATCAAAGCGGAGAAGGGCACCATGAAGATCAGGTTCCCCAAAGCCCGCCGCCAGCTCCAATGACCCACTAAGATGGCGTTCAAGATTGTAATGACAACCCCTAAAATCAAGAATGCCCAGAAGAGGTTCCAGCCAAAGGCGACACTTAAGTTGGCTTCAGCCGCGGTCCAATAAGCCGATCCCAAGTAGGAAGGGTGAATTTTCGCGCTGGTTACCAGTGTCAGCACGTTTCCGGCTGAATTGATAAGCAAAGAAATGATGAAATAGATAATCGATGTGGACATCGAGATGGTGCGACCGGTTAACAGTTCGCTGTTAGCGGTATTTTCGTTACTTGCCATGATTAGTCACCTACTTTGACAACGGCTTTTGAAATTCCCTTAACCTTGCCCTGGAGAACTTCTTCAACTTCATTAAGTGATAATTCATTGCTGATGAGGGTTTCAACGTCTAACTTGCCGCCTTGAAGCAATGCGATGGAATCTTCAAAGGCGTTGGGGTTAATGAATGAGCCCTGGATCGTCAATTGTTTTTGGTAAACTTCGTAAGTGTTCATTGCGAAATGCGCATCGGGAGCGCCAACACCAAACATCAAGACCTGACCACCCTTACGAGTTGCTTCGATGGCCTGTTCCTGAGTTTCGGGACGGCCAACGGCTTCGATCACGATATCGTAGGCGTTAATCGGTAGGGAAACTTCGTTCGTGTTGTAAGTGTTGGTAACGCCAAGCTTGGTCCGGTTAAGGTCGAGCTTCTTGTCTGAGTGGCCGCTTAGGTCAACTTGGTGAACGCCATAGGCTTGGAGAATTTGGGCAAACAATTGGCCTTCAAAACCATCACCAATGACCAGTGCGCGTTGGTAAGGCGTCACGTTTAACAACTGCACGCCATGAACGGCACATGAAATTGGTTCGATGGCTGCGGCTGCCTTGAATGAAATGTCATCAGGAATTGGGTAAACCACTGATGCGGGCGCTGTGAAAAATTCTTCCAACCCACCATTCCGGGTAACCCCAACGGCTGATAAGTTATCACACAGTTCTGGGCGGTCAGTATGGCAGTAGAAACACTGGCCACAGTAGATGTTAGGATCAACGGTGACCCGGTCGCCAACTTTCAGGTTGGTGACGTCTGACCCAACTTCGGCAACGACGCCTGAGTTTTCGTGGCCTAACACGATTGGGGGAACGGCGTCGGCTGAACCTGGCAAGCCGTTGTAAAGTGCGTGATCGGTCCCACAGATTCCAGCATACTTGGTTTGGATCTTAACCTCGTTGGGTTTAACGGTGGGTTGGTCGATGTCTTGAACTTCCATTTTCTTGGTTGCGGTTAATACTAATGCTTTCATTAATAGATCTCCTTTGAATTTGATAGAGCAAACGTTTGTGACAGCTTTCAAAAAATAAATGCTGGATCGCATTTGTAAAAAAATACCAGTTACGTTGTTAGCAATGACGAAATCTTTTTTCATTTATGAATCGATCGGCGTCTTGCTCATCGCAAAATCATTGATGAAAAAATCATTCGTCTTGTGAATACTGATTCAATATAACACATATTTTTAAAAAGAAAAGCCCTTTAAACCCATACTGCAACTGACACAAGACCATGTGGAAACGCTTAACATATTGTGGCAGAGCGAACTTTTTAAATAAAACAGACACGGAAAAATATGTAAATTAATTTCATTAAGACACAAATGGGTTTCGTGTCCAAATCTATGAAACCGGTTAAATGAAAATCCATTTCAAAGTTTATGGTAATCATCACAAGCAAAAAAACCAGGTAAGCCCTCCGTCGACTTACTTGGTTCATTGTTTACAGTGTAAGGAATAATTGTTTCTACAAATTTACAATCAGGTGTTATTACAGTTGTTTCCGCAGCTTGTCACCGAGTTCTTCGTATCCCGGTTTGCCAAGCAGCGCGAACATATTGGTCTTGTAAGCTTCAACGCCCGGTTGGTTGAACGGGTTGATACCATTCAGGTAACCGGAAATTGCAACCGCTACTTCAAAGAAGTAGATCAGATAGCCCAACGTGTATGGGGTTTGATCCGGAATGTGGATGCTCATGTTCGGTACGTTGCCGTCGGTGTGGGCGAGGGTGACGCCCTCAAAGGCTTTAGTGTTGGCGAAGTCCATCGTGCGACCTTCCAAATACTTCAAGCCGTCCAAATTGTCGCTCTCTTTTGGAATATCCAAGTCGTGATTTGGCCGATCAACTTTCACAACGGTTTCCATCAAGTTGCGCAGGCCTTCCTGGATATATTGCCCGAGAGAATGCAAATCAGTTGAAAAGTTTGCTGATGATGGGTAGATGCCCTTCTCGTCCTTGCCTTCGGATTCACCCATGAGCTGTTTCCACCACTCGGCCAAATACTGCATGTTCGGTTCGTAGTTTTCCAATAGCTCTGTGGTAAAGCCCTTGCGGTAAAGAATATTCCGATAAGCCGCGTACTGATAAGCCTCATTTGTGGTAAGGTCGGCGTCTTTGTATTCATCGGATGCGTCGGCGGCGCCTTTCATCAACTCATCGATGCTGGCACCGGAAACGGCGATTGGCAGCAGGCCAACCGGGGAGAGAACTGAGTAGCGGCCGCCAATCCCGTCAGGAATGATGAAGGATTCGTAGCCGTTGGCGTCAGCTTCCTGCCGCAACGCACCGTGGGCCTTGTCAGTTGTGGCGTAGATCCGCTTCTTCGCGCCGTCAGCGCCGTACTTTTGAACCAGTTTGTCTTTGAAAATGCGAAAGGCAATTGATGGCTCCGTGGTTGTTCCGGACTTCGAAATGACGTTCACGGAAAAGTCCCGGTCGCCAATCAGGTTGAGGAGATCGTAAACGTACGATGGGCTCAGCGAGTTGCCGGCAAAGAAGACTTGCGGGAACTGCCGCTGATCATCGGGCAAATAATTGAAGAAGGTGTCGTTTAAGAAATCAACTGCCATCTTCGCACCGAGGTATGAACCACCGATGCCAATCACGACCAGAACCTTTGAATCCAACTGAATTTTCTTGGCGGCTGCCTTAATGCGGGCAAATTCTTCTTTGTCGTAATCTTTCGGCAGGGTGAGCCAATCCCGGAAGTCACTGCCGGCACCGGTACCTTTGCGTAATTCGTCATCGGCTGCGGTGACCATTGCCTGCATTTCGCCTAATTCATTGTCATGAACAAATTTCTTTAATTTAGAACTATCAAATGAAATGTGTGCCACGTTGATTCCTCCTCAGATTAAAGTATTTGACAAAATTCGATGGTTTCTTCGTTTGGACCGAGAATATTGAAGTACTTAATCCCTTTTTGCCAGAAGGATGGGATTGACTGAATTTCCTCGTCAACTAACCGAAGTCCCTGAGCCTTGGCGTCAGCAAATGCTTTTTCAACGTCCGGGGTATTTAACGAAATATGGTTGATGGCGCCTGCCTTGCGGGCAGTTGGATCACCTTCCCAAGTTTCGATTGTCAGGTTGCCGAATCGCATGAAGGCGCAGCGGTTTTTACCATTGTGAAACAGGCCGGCTTCTTCAAAACCAAGTGACTCGTAAAATGCGATTGTTTTGTCTAAATCTACTGAGGGAATCCCAACGTGTTGGATTCCGGTAATATCATCTTTAATTGCCAAAATGCATGCTTCCTTTTTGAATTTATTTTTGATTGCTAGTTATTTTGTGGACCCTGAATTACCCAGGGCTCGTTACTCACTCATAGGACAGCTCCGACGCCCTTGATGCTAACATCTAAGGATAACTTGGTAAAAATCCAAAACCGGGATTTCCACCAAGTTACCCTTAGATACCGCATCACCCAGGGCTCGTCGCTCACTCGTTTTTTCCCACATCCAATGCCTGATGGGTCACATGCGGGAAGATGGTCTTGTCCGCAATTCCGGTGATTCCCCCTTGGAACAGGAAGGCGAAGATCGTCCCAATTCCGAAGTTGGTAAACTGCCGGGTCATCGCAAAGGCAATGATCGCCATGATGGTTGGCGGAATGTAGGACGCCCACATCGCAATGTTTGAATTGCCCTTGAAAAATTTAAACCGTAGAATTTGCATTAAATCATCGGCTGGGTGAAGAACGAGATTTACCCGCTGATAAATGGAAATTGCGGTACCAATGAGGGCGACGCCGACAAAGTTTAACCCGATATAGAAGGCGATCATCCCAGCGGAGTTGGCCGGGGGAAAGCCTTTGAAGAACGGGTACTTGCCAATGAAAAAGTCCTGAAAGATCTGAATCAGCGCTGAAAATGGTACCATGAAAACCAGGTTACCAATCGCCCGGCGCCAGCTCCAGTGGCCCACCAGAATGGCATTTAAAATGGTGGTGAGAACCCCGAGAATGAGAAAGGTCCAAAATAGGTTCCAGCCAAAGGCAACGCTCAGGTTCGCCTCGGCTGCCGTCCAGTAAGCTGCCCCCAGATATGACGGGTGAATTTTTGCACTGGTTACCAGCGTTAAAACGTTGCCGGCAGAGTTAATCACCAATGACAGAATAAACAGATAAATTGACGTTGACATGGATATCGTTCGGCCGTTTAGAACCTTTTCGGGGGCTGCGGCCGTTTGGACCTTGTGACTATTCAATATTAATCACCTACTTTAACAACGGCTTTCGAAATCCCTTGAACCTTGCCTTGTAAGACTGGTTCAACTTCTTCAAGTGATAATTCGTCACTGATAATTGGCTCAACGTTCAACTGACCGCTTTGCAGCAGGGCGATTGAATCTTCGAAGGCGTTTGGATTGATAAATGAACCCTGAATAGTTAATTGCTTTTGATAAACTTCGTAAGTGTTCATTGAGAAGTGGGCGTCTGGCTTGCCGACACCGAACATCAGAACCTGAGCGCCTTTTCTGGTAGCTTCAATTGCTTGCTCCTGAGTTTGTGGCAATCCAACGGCTTCAATGACGACATCGTAGTCGGCTGGAATCTTGTCACGGGTGGTGTTGTAAGTGTTTTGAACGTTGAATTTTTCCTTGTTCAAAGCCAATTTCTCATCGATAATTCCGGCAAAGTCAACTTGGTGGCAGCCGTATGCTTGCAGCAACTGAACGAAGAGCTGGCCCATGAAGCCGTCACCGATAACCAAAGCCTTCTGATAAGGGGTGATGTGCAGCAACTTCATTCCGTGAACGGCACATGAAATTGGTTCGACGGTTGCGGCCTCCTTGAAGGTGACGTCATCAGGAATTGGGTAGACGTTGGATGATGGTGCGGTGAAGGATTCTTCCAGGCCACCATTTCGAGTAACCCCAACGGCGGATAAATTGTCACAGAGTTCTGGCCGACCGGTGCGGCAGTAGAAGCATTGGCCACAGTAGATGTTTGGATCAACGGTCACCCGATCGCCAACCTTGACGTTGGTGACTTCTGATCCGACTTCAGTGACAACCCCGGAATTTTCGTGGCCGAACACGATTGGGGGAACGGCGTCAGCTGAACCTGGCAGGCCGTTATATAAAGCGTGGTCGGTACCGCAGATGCCGGCGTACTTGGTTTGAATCCGAGCTTCATTGGGCTTTAATGCGGGTTCGTCAATGTCTTCAATTTCCATGTGTTGCTTTGCTGTAAATACAAGTGCTTTCATTTTAAATATCTCCTTTGACTTTCAGACAAACGTTTGTGGTAAATGATGGGGTGAAAACGCACCCTAGCGGCAATCCCTCAAGTTTCAACGGGACTGATCCTTACTTGTTGTACTCTTTGAGCGCTAACGCAAAGTCGCCAACCGTAGCGGAACCGTTATCCTTTACCAATGGCATCACAATGTACTTGTCGACGTCGCCCACGTCAACGTAATCATTGAGCAGGTCCTTAAACTGGCTTCTAACCTTCTTGAGGAATGCCTCACTGACAACGCCGCCGCCAAAGACAATCTTGGCTGGTCGTAAGATGAGCGTCACCTGGAGCGCTGCTTGGGCAACGTAGTAGGCCATAATGTCCCAGACGTGATCGGTTAACGGCACGTCCTGGCCCTTCTTGCCGGTGCGGGCTTCAAACGTTGGCCCGCTGACCAGACCTTCAAGGCAGTCGCCGTGAAATGGGCAAATGCCCTTAAAGTTCAAATCGTCAGGATGACGCTTCAGCCGAACGTGGCCCATTTCGGGGTGTCCGAGATCACCAACAAAGTTGCCGTCGATGATTGCGCCGGCACCAACGCCGGTCCCGATGGTGTAGTAGACAAGCGAATTGATTTTTTCGTTAAACAGGGTCGCCATGACATATTCACCATAGGCAGAACCGTTAACGTCGGTTGTCCAGGCAATTGGAATGTCGAAGTCCTGCTTCAAGCGACCGACAAAATCAACATTCTTCCAATGAGGCTTGGGGGTGTTGGTAATATACCCATACTTGGGTGAATTCTTCCGAATCTCAATGGGGCCAAATGACGCAATTGAGATGGCCTTGAGATCCTTAAACTGTTTGAAGTAGTCAACCGTCTTCTGAAGGGTCTCTTCAGGGGTTGTGGTTGGAAACTTCGTCTTGTCCAAAATCCGATAATCCTCATTACCAACGGCGCAAACAAATTTTGTGCCGCCGGCTTCAATACTGCCTAATAACATGTATTAATCACCGACCTTAAATTTATTCCATATGGAAATGATGTTGTTCATGAACACGCTTTCAATATAGCACATCTGACTGGTTTGTAAATGTAAAAACTAGTTGGAAAAGAACACCTGATTTTCATAACAAATGCTTGGTATAGACCACCACCGATATATACAAGTGAAAATATAGAAATAAATTTTTTTGAGAAAATTTTTCTGGCCGGGAAATCACCCGGAATCCTTAAATAGTAACCGTTACCAACATCTTAACAATAGCAAAGTAACCGGTTACGTACTAATTAATTCAATGCAACCGGTTGCACAAATTTAAAAGTCATGGCATAATAAATCTTGTAAAAGCAATTATTCAGAATTCTAGGGAAAGATATGGAGGAGTCAATATGGAAGAGCGAAGTGCTGAAGCCGCAACTAAGAAGTCCGGCTTACCCAAGTTACCAGCGACGACTATTTGGATGATCAACTTTGGTTTTTTGGGCGTTCAAATGGCCTTTACCTTACAAAGTTCACAGATGAGCCGAATTTTTCAAACAATTGGGGCGGATCCTAACAACCTGGGGTGGTTCTTTATTTTGCCGCCGCTTGCCGGATTGATCGTCCAGCCAATCATTGGTTATTACTCAGACCGGACCTGGGCACCAAAACTAGGCGGACGCCGGTTGCCTTACCTGGCGTTAGGAACCTTAATCGCGATTATCGTGATGTGCTTGCTTCCCAACTCGGGGAGTTTTGGATTCGGATACGCATCGATCACCGCGCTGTTATTCGGGGCTGTGACGGTTGCTTTACTGGACGTTTCCTCAAACATCGCGATGCAGCCATTCAAGATGATGGTTGGCGATATGGTCAACGATGATCAGAAGAGTTACGCCTACGGGATTCAAAGCTTCTTGTCAAACGGTGGGGCGGTTATTGCTGCCATCTTCCCATTTATCTTTACGGCCCTTGGCGTTGCCAACACGGCCAAGAAGGGTGTGGTTCCCCAATCAGTTGTCATTTCATTTTACGTTGGGGCCGCAATCCTGTTGTTAACAAGTTTACTAACGATTTTCAAAGTTCATGAATATGATCCGAAAACTTACGCTAAGTACCATGGCATTAGTGAAGAAGCCAACACCACTGGCGGTAATTGGTTCTCCCTGTTGAAGAAAGCACCAAAAGTTTTCTGGACGGTCACGCTGGTTCAATTCTTCTGCTGGGTTGCCTTCCAGTATCTCTGGACATACTCAGCCGGTGCCATTGCCCACAACGTGTGGAACACCACGAACGCAGCATCAACCGGCTATCAAGCAGCTGGTAACTGGTACGGGGTGTTAGCCGCCGTTCAGTCAATCGCCGCGGTTGTTTGGTCATACGTTTTGGCAAAGGTTCCTAATAATCATCACAAGTTGGGTTACGCGTTGAGTCTTGGGCTGGGCGCTATCGGGATGCTTTCGGTATTCTTTGTTCACACGCAGTACATGCTGGTCGTTTCGTTTATTCTCGTTGGGATGGCTTGGGCCGCAATGAACACCTACCCATTGACCATGATTACGAACGCATTGTCAGGTGAACACATGGGGACCTACCTCGGCCTGTTCAACGGATCAATCTGTTTGCCACAAATCGTCGCTTCCCTCGCCAGCTTTGGTCTGTACCCGTTACTTGGACATGGTCAAGCCAATATGTTCCTACTCGCAGGAATTGTCATGGCAATCGGAGCGCTCTGCGTGGGCTTAATTAAAGAAACTTACAAGGCTTAAAAATAGAAAGGACAGTTCTCGATGAAACGAATTTTTGAAGTGCAACCTTGGAACATCGTCACCCACAACTTTAATCCGGATGATAAACGGCTCCAGGAGTCGATGACCAGTCTGGGAAACGGCTATATGGGGATGCGCGGTTTCTTTGAAGAAGATTATAGCGGTGACACCCTGAACGGTATTTATCTGGGCGGCGTCTGGTATCCGGACAAGACCCGGGTTGGCTGGTGGAAGAATGGCTATCCGGAATACTTCGGAAAAGTTGTCAACGCGGTCAACTTCATTAAGATGAACGTGAAGATTAACGGTGAAAAGATCGATTTGGCCAAGGATCAGTTCAGTGATTTTGAACTTAATCTGGATATGAAGCAGTCGTTGCTAACCCGTTCATTCACAATTACCAAGGGTGCCGCAAAGATTGCCGTTAAATTTGAGCGGTTCCTCAGCGTTGCCCAGCAGGAACTTTCCGTGCAGCGATTAACCCTGAAAAATGTTGGCAGCTCAAAAGCGGCCATTACCATTGATTCCGCAATTGACGCCGACGTGAAGAACGAGGATGCCAACTACGACGAACGGTTCTGGAACGTGGTTGCCACCGATCAGCAAACGGAAACCGGGAGCGTATTAGCGCAAACCACGCCAAATCCGTTTGGCACGCCACAGTTCACGTCAGCGATGGAAATGCGCCACGTTACAACGCTTAAGCCAGTGGCCGTTTCTGATTCAAACGCAAAGCAGGTTGTCAATGAGTTTGCGGGTGAGTTAGCCCCTGGTGACGAAACAACCTTTGAAAAGCGCGTTATTGTGGTGACATCACGGGATTATGATTCCAACGACGCTTTAAAAGCCGCCATGAATCAGTTGAGTGACCAAGTAGCCACGCAATCCTACGACGACTTATTTAATGCCCACGCCAAAATTTGGGCGGATCGCTGGGAGAAATCCGATATCCAAATCGGTGGTGATACGGAAGCCCAACAGGGAATTCGGTTCAACCTGTTTGAACTATTTTCCACCTACTATGGTGAAGATGCGCGGTTGAACATCGGACCAAAGGGCTTCACTGGTGAAAAGTACGGTGGTGCAACTTACTGGGATACCGAGGCGTTTGCCGTTCCGGTTTATCTCGGCATTACCGATCCGAGTGTCACTCGGAACCTGCTCATGTATCGTTACAAACAGCTGGATGGCGCTTACCATAACGCCAAACAGCAGGGCTTAAAGGGCGCGTTGTTCCCAATGGTCACCTTTGATGGCATTGAATGTCATAATGAGTGGGAAATTACCTTTGAAGAAATTCATCGAAATGGTGATATTGCCTTTGCGATTTATAACTACACCCGCTACACCGGTGATACGTCATACGTGCTCAATGAAGGTTCTAAAGTGTTGACCGAGATTTCCCGTTTCTGGGCTGATCGGGTTCACTTTAGCGAACGTAACCAGAGCTACATGATTCACGGCGTAACCGGTCCTGACGAATACGAAAACAACGTTGACAACAACTGGTATACCAACATTTTGGCTCAGTGGACGTTAAAGTACACTTTGGAAATTCTGGATCAGGTTTCCCCTGAGCAGGCTAAGGAACTAGGGGTCAATGATGCTGAGAAGAAACAGTGGCAGGATATTGTTGATCGGATGTATTTGCCGTATGACAAGGATTTGAACATCTTTGTCCAACACGACGGTTTCTTGGACAAGGATCTCAAGCCGGTTTCCGCAATTCCGGAAGACCAGCTGCCAATTAATCAGCACTGGTCATGGGATAAGATTCTGCGCTCCCCATACATCAAGCAGGGGGATGTTCTTCAGGGAATCTGGGACTTCATCGATGATTTCACGCCGGAACAAAAGAAATCCAACTTTGACTTTTACGAACAGTACACGGTTCATGAATCCAGTTTGTCACCAGCGATTTACTCAGTGTTAGCGGCTGATCTTCATTATGAAGACAAGGCGGTTGAACTCTATGAACGGACTGCCCGCCTGGATTTGGACAACTATAACAATGATACGGTTGACGGGCTGCACGTTACGGCAATGACTGGCGGCTGGCTTGCGGTGGTTCAGGGCTTTGCTGGAATGCGGGTTCGTGATGGCAAATTACATTACGCCCCATTCTTACCAAAGAAGTGGGATCACTACTCGTTCCGCCAGGTCTTCCGTGATCGTCTGATCGAGGTTGACGTGGACCAAGACGGCGCCCACTTTAAGTTAATTGACGGTGAGCCGATTACGATTGATGTGGCTGGTAAGGCTGTTGAATTAAGTAAATAATTGAGTTAAGCAGGTAACCACCTTAGACGTGGCGACCTGCTTTTTATTTTGCCCGGTTAGGGTTTAGAATCCAATTCCCCCAAAATGGATAGTTGACAATTAAATGAAATCGGTTACAATTGGGTCTGTAGATTTGAGTAAGCGCTTACGCAAACACAAAATTAATTAACTAATAGCCAGCAGAGGTGACCTATCATGCAAGAAACAGTTTCAAAACCAGCAGGTGAAGGTGTGCAGCGAATTCTGAATAAGACGATGCGCAGTAATTCTTTTCTGTGGAATATGAATATTGGCTTTTTTGGTGTCCAGATGGCATTTGCATTGCAGTCAGCAAACATGTCACGAATATTCCAAACGATTGGGCTAACCCGAACGATATTGGGTATTTTTGGTTGGCAGCGCCAATTGCGGGCATGTTTGTCCAACCCTTAGTGGGGGCTTTTTCAGACCGAACGTGGACGCGGCTTGGACGCCGATTGCCGTGGCTTTATGTCGGTGGATTGATTTCAATTATCGTCTTAATTTTAATGCCTAACGCCGGGAATCTGGGCTTAGGATATGGTTCCACAGCATCGATGATTTTTGGGGTGTTAACACTGCTCTTCTTAGATGTTTCGTCAAATATGGCGATGCAGCCCTTTAAAATGCTTAGCGGTGACATGATTAATGAACAGCAGAAGGAAAAGTCATATTCCATCATGACTTTCGTGCTTAACATGGGACAAGTGGTGGCTTCCGTCTTTCCATTTATTTTGACGGCAGTTGGTATTTCGAACGTTGCTGCTCATGGGGTGGTCCCAGATACTGTGAAGTTTACCTTTTACTTTGCTGCGGCCACGCTATTGGTTTGCTGTATTTATACATTTTTCAAGGTGCACGAATTGCCACCAAGAGAATACGCTGAATTTCATAAAATTTCTGCGGAACCCCAAGCTAATCAGCGTTCTTTGTGGGAGATTATCAAAGACGCCCCAAAGGCTTTCTGGACTGCCGGAATTGTTCAATTGTTTTATTGGGCTGGATACATGTACATGGCAACCTATGCGACTGGTGGGATTGCTGAGAAGGTTTGGGGGACCACTAATGTGAGCTCCCGTGGTTTTCAGGATGCTGGAAACTGGTTTGGATTTTTAAGTGCTGTATCCGCAGTCGTTGGGGCGATTTGGCCATTATTTATTGTTCGATTTCCTAAGCAGCGACGTCAACTTTGGGCGCTTTCTTTGGTCGTAGGTGGTCTTGGATTGGCTTCCGTATTCTCAGTTACAAACAAATATGTGTTGATCATTTCATTTATTGCGTTTGGCATGGCTTGGGGAGCAAACACCGTTGTGCCATTTACGATCGTGACGAACGCTCTTGATGGTCGTAATATTGGCACTTATTTAGGGCTGTTTAACTGCACAATCTGTATTCCTCAGATTTTAGCAAATCTGGTTGGAGGCAGCCTGATTGGATTGTTTGCCGCCAATCATGGTGTGGGTGCCCAACATATCATGATGCTGATTGCCGGAGTCTTACTTGTTGTGGCAGGAATGAGTGTCGCCCTTGTGAAAGAAACATACGGTGAAGTGGAAAAAGCAACGAATGAGGAGTTATCAAAATGAAAAAATGGTGGGAAAATGCAGTTATTTATCAAGTCTATCCAAGTAGTTTTCAAGACAGTGACGGCGACGGCATCGGTGATTTAGAAGGGGTCATTAACCGTCTTCCCTATATTGAAAAATTGGGAGTAGACGTTATTTGGTTAAATCCAGTTTACAAATCTCCCAACGTCGACAATGGCTATGACGTAAGTGATTATGAAGACATTCAGCCTGTCTTTGGTGATATGGCAACCTTTGATCGGTTGTTAGATGAGGCCCATAAGCGCAATATTAAAATCGTGATGGATTTGGTGGTTAATCATAGTTCTGATCAGTTGGATTGGTTTATATCTTCTAAGAAATCGAAAGATAATCCCTATCACGATTACTATATTTGGAAAAATGGGTCGCCAGACAAATTGCCAAATAATTGGGGGTCATACTTTAGTGGGCCTGCATGGACGTACGACGATAAACTGGGACAGTACTATTTGCACCTTTTTGCAAAAGAACAACCCGAGTTAAATTGGCGTAATAAAGCAATGCGTCAGGATGTTTACAAAATGATGCGGTGGTGGCTCGATAAAGGTATTGATGGTTTTAGAATGGATTCAATTAGTTTGTTGGATAAGCCGGTGGGGCTGCCAGATGTGCCTAATCCAGACCATGCTAAGTATGCTGACGCACAGCCAATTGTGGCTGACGGTCCGCAATTAGGCCAGTATCTGAAGGAAATGAACCGGGAGGTGTTAAGTAAATACGATGGGGTTTCAATTGGTGAAATGATTGGATCTAAAGTTGACGACGCCCGTGAATATACTGGCCGAGATAACCATGAATTGGATATGATTTTCCAATTTGAACATGTCACATTGACCCCTAATCCCGATAAACGGCTTGGAAAATGGAATGACGAGCGGGTTAAACTGACCGATTTGAAAGCTTCTTTATCCAAATGGCAATATGGATTAAATAAAGTTGGGTGGAACAGTTTGTACTGGAACAATCATGATCAACCTCGCGCCGTTTCGCGATTTGGAAATGATTCGGATGAATATCGTGATGTTTCAGCAAAAATGTTGGCACTGGTTCTTCACTTACTAAAGGGGACGCCATATATTTACCAAGGTGAAGAGTTGGGGATGACAAATGCCCATAACACATCGTTGGCCCAATACCGAGATTTAGAAACGTTAAACGCCTATAAAGAAATTGTTGTCGATGAGAAACTGGTTTCGCCGGAAAAGATGCTGCGGTTTTTTGCGGAGATTTCGCGAGACAATGCTCGAACACCCATGCAATGGGACGATTCTGAAAAGGCCGGGTTTACTTCTGGCAAGCCGTGGATCGATGTCAATCCCAATTACGTCAAGATTAACGCCCAAGATGAAGTTGACGATCCGCATTCTGTGTTCAGTTTCTACCAAAAACTGATTAGCTTGCGTCACCAATCTGATCTCATTGTGTACGGTGATTATGAAGAGCTTGATCCAGAGGATGGTCAGGCATTTTGCTATAAGCGTCACTATGGCACCCAGACGTTACTTGTTATGAGTAACTTTACGGACCAATCGTTGATTCGGGACTATGGCCAGGCCAGCGGGAATCAACTGGTTATTTCGAATTACTCTGATGATCGCGGAACAATGCTTAGACCCTATGAGGCAAAGGCATATCTGATTCAAAGATGATTTAAGTAATTAGGCATTTCTTTTAGCGATACAAATAAGGTGTTCAATTAATCGTTCTCTCAGAACGATTAATTGAACACCTTATTTGTTAAGCATGCCTTAACGCAAAATGTCGTTAAGTTAGCGGGTTGTGTTGCGCGGGTCAATTCGAAAGGGAATAAAGACCTTTGATTTTCTATTCTTGGGAGATTGTAATAAATACTCAATTGCAGTTTTACCCATCAATTCGAAGTTCTGAGTGACACTTGATAACTTGGGCCGCGTTCTTAAGCAGGAATCAGTACCATCAATGCTAAGGATGGCAATTTGTTCAGGAACGTTAACACCCCGATCTTGAAAGCCATTTAACATTCCCCAGGACACTTCATCGCTTGCGGCGATAATTGCATGGAGATCTTGGTGATGACAATAATATGTTGCGGCCTGAATGCCGGCATCATAACTGAAATCACCATCAAATTTCCAATCCTGCGAGAAGCGCACGGAAGCTTGTTTTAATGCTGCTAAGTATCCTGAATATCGTTGGCGCCTGACAAAATCGGTTGTTGTATCTGCGCCAGCAAAGCCAATTTTTTGATAGCCTCGGTCTAGTAAAAATTGGGTTGCTTGGAAACCAATTTGATAATCGTTGGATGAAATATACGGGGTTGAAAGTGGGGAGGCTGTTCCAACTAGTAAGCTGACGATCCCCAAATTGTTCAGCAATTGGATTGTTTTGGCAGTGGGGCGAATGGACACAAATAGAATCGAAAAGACACGTCGTTCCATCATTCGTTGGCAAACTTGATCCAAGTCGTTAGCATCGTCCTTCTTACTTTGCATCATAATGGTATCAAAGTGATTCATTGTCGCCGTTGAAACAATGGCGTCCACGACGATATTGCTAAAGTTGGTGTTGAGAGTTGTGTAAATGATGCCAATGGTACTACTTTTCTGGCTTGCTAAATTAGACGCTGAAATATCTTTATAATAACCAATTTCTTCAGCAATTTTATGAACTTTTTTTGCGGTTTCCTCACTGTATCTTCCCGTTTTGTTTAAGATCCTTGAAACAGAGGCGGATGAAATTCCCGCAAGTTTAGCGATATCAGAAATTTTAGCAGTCATGATAGATTCTCCTAATTTGTAACTTATTCAATTATTATACAATGAAATCCAAATTGTTGTTGACTTGATCAAGGGGTGTGAAATCTCACCGCAAAAAGAGGATCGCGTAAAGTTGGCATTGACAGTTTGGATAATATGACCGGGCGTTGAGCAATAAAAAGACCAACCTAATTGATTGACCCGTCATTCCAAATATCAGATACTTGATGTAAGCGATTAATGTAACGATTTATCAATGATTCTTGATGATTTGAATGAATGAGGAGGAATTGACATGGCACTTAAAATTGGTGTGATTGGTGCGACCGGAATGGCCGGCAGCGCGATTACCAAGTCGGCACTTGATCAGGGGATTGAAGTAACGACGTTTATCCGTAACGAGGAAAAGGCCCGTGGCATGTTTGGTGATCAGCCAACTTATCGGGTCATCGATGTGTTTGATATCGGCAAACCAGACATTGCCGATTTGGACGTCGTTGTTGACGCCTTTTCACCTGGTCATGATCCTAAAAACGTTGATCAGCATCTCGAATTGGCCCAGCATCTGGTGGATTTGGTCAAGGGCAGCGACAAGCCGCGGCTCTTCTTCATTTTGGGAGCTGCCAGTCTCAATATCGGTGGCGGCAAGCAGTTACTGGATCAACTGGAAACCTTACCCAATAAGGAGCAGTGGATTGCGACGCCTCGGGCGCAGCATAAGGAGTATAACTTCCTGCTGCAAGCCAAGGATGTTAACTGGGTTGCCATCTCACCAAGTCGAACCTTCAAGCCGGGTGACTTTGCTCCTTACGAATTGGGGCACAACGATGTGTTGACAAACGCTGAAGGAAAGTCGGAAGTGACTTCTGGCACCGTCGGCAGGGTGATTGTGGATGAGATTATGAATCCGGCTCATCATAATGAGCGGTTTACGGTTGTGAATAAATAATTAAGCAGCTCCATAGATAGTTCGTTTAGTAAAGAAGGCCAATAGCTAGTCAAAGGTGACTAACTATTGGTCTTCTTACTTGATAGGAGAGATCCTACGCTTTGATAATGGTTGTGGGATTGTTTTTATCAATCGTCCGCAGAATCATTGTCCAAAATCCAGGAAGAAAGTACCCTGGATTTGAAATGGCACCAATGCCAATGAGGATGATCGCCCACCTGGTATCAGACTCTGTTAGATGATAAATGCTGATTGCCGCGATAATCTGCAATATTGCTAAGACACCTAACACGCTAATTCCAAGAATTAACAGGATTGAATCTAATTCATGGTAGAACGCTGGCAGTAGAATAAAAAGAATTGTCCCAGCGATAATTAAACCGGTTTCCATCCCCCAAACAACCCACCCCAGGGCTTTGGCGATTCTCATATCTCTGAAGATTTGCTTTAAACCTTGTTTCACAACATTTCAGCTCCATTCATTTATTTTGGTCTCTCAATTTTCCAAAGTAGGATTCCCTCTGCAAAGAGAAGGATTCCAGCTACAACAACAAATGAATCTATTTGAAAGCCTTCAAAGCCAGCTGGGAAAATGTTAAGCCAAATACTAAGCACCGAAAGGCCGCCAAGAAGTCCGTGAGCAATTGGAAGTAGTGTCCGGCGAATAACTCCATTTGAAAAATGGATGCTAAAATGCAGGACAAAAGAAACACAGATTAGCAGATCAAACCAAAACAAACCCGCCTTGGTATTTAATAATGATAGGCGGCCAACAATTAAGAGAGTGATTGTAACCCAGAAGACAACTTGAAGTGAGGTGGCAAGCGAACGGCTTTGAGTTACCTTACTTTTTGAATTAAACGATAATAAAGTGTCAGTTGTCACGTTGTAAAGTTTGGCCAATTGTTTGGTCGTTTCCAGGTCGGGTGTGTTTCGACCAGTTTCCCAACTCGAAACGGTTTGTCTGGAAACATGGAGTTGCTCGGCAACGTCCTTCTGAGTATAGCTGTGTTCTAGTCGAAGCTTCTTAAGTTGATCACTAAATCCTGGTGTCACTTTGGTGCCTCCTTTAAGATACGATTCCAAACAAGCCCGAGCAAGCTATGAACTCTAGCATTCATAAAAAGATGGATATAGCACTAAAACTCATTATGCGATGTGGCTAAGCTATTTTCAAATTATTTTGAATAAGAGGCATAATTGAGCATTCGAAATGTGGAGGTTTGCGAAAAAGCAGATAACAGATTTGTAGGTGAGTATTAATATCTTGGGATCTTTTTAAATGAGACATTTTGCTTAACAAGCCGATCGCAAACCACACTGCCATATATCAATTGGTTTTCGATATTGGCAATTGAAATTGTTGAATTTAAGATTGGTTAAAACCGATTACCCCAATATGACTATTATTTGGTGATCCTTCTTTTCAATTCGTTGTAAAATGAGGTCACTTGATAAATTAAGGGAGGTTCTCATTTTGGCAGACAACAATGCAGCGTGCGCTTGGCACCCACGCACCAAAGAGGATTCGTTATTCGAGAAAAAATTTACAACCGGGGAATTACCGGTTGAGCCGAACCGCTACCATTTGGTTTGGGGCCGGTTCTGTCCCTGGGCAACGCCAGTGGCAATCTTAATTGATCTAATGGGGTTAGACAAGGTGATATCGAAAACCGCTATCTATAATTTGCGCCATTCCGGGATCGACGATGATTGGTTCTTTGGTGCGAGTGAAATGGATAAGGATCCGGTCTTGGGGACCAGCCGCTTGTCGGAGAATTACAAGCAGACCGATCCGCAGTTCGGTCAGCGACCGACAATTCCGGCTTTAATTGATGTAAAGACTGGTAAAGTTGTTAACAACAATTCAGATGATTTGATGAATGAATTGTCAACGGCTTGGCAGAAATATTTTGATACTGAAGCCCCCGACATTTTCCCGAATGATCAGAGCGAGGCGATCTTGCAACTCAATGATGTCATTGTGAAGGACCTGACCGCCATTCCAGGACAAATTAGCACCGTCACTTCGCAACAGGACTATGAGAAACTCGCAAACCATTACTTCGATCGGCTTGACTGGTTGGAAGAACGACTGGCAACCAACCGCTTTCTGCTTGGAGACAAGATCACCCAACCTGATATTCGCTTGTTCGTGGACCTGGTTCGCTTTGACCTGGTCTTCTACTATCAAAGTAAGCTCAATAAGCGGCGTTTGGATGACTATCCAAATTTGTGGCGGTATGCCCGTGACTGTTACCGAATTCCGGCATTTCGCAACAACACTGACTTTCAGGCAATTAAGGAACACTTCTATCAGGTTTCTGATGATCCGATTACATCGTTGGATCGCGTATTGCCGACAGGACCGGATGAAAGTCGTTGGTCGGCGTTTTGACAACCGTATTGATGTGAATCTCGTTATTGCTGAAGAATATTAAATTCTTCAGCTTTTTTTATTGATGATCGATCACTACTTGGGAAAACGTTATATACCCCGGACAAAACATCAGCAAAGGGAGAACTGATTTGGTTCGCGAACCAGTTTGCACTCAGACTTCACAAAATAGTTACATTTTGGGCAAACTTCCTTCGTATATTCCGCATACCATATAGACTGTATAACCCAATTGGCCAACGCTTTGAAATATAGCGTTGCCGAATTACTGGTATTTGCCAGCTTGATGGGGCATGCATCGCCTTGTGGCAGCGGTGAGGCGGGGTATAATTAAACAAAAAATTTGGAATAGGAGTTCTCATTTATGATTACCTTCAATCATTTGCAAAAAGTCTACGAGTCCACCCAAGCGTTAAAGGACTTGTCATTGACCATTCCGAACGGGAAAATTTTTGGCTTCCTTGGCCATAACGGCGCCGGAAAATCCACCACTTTAAAAAGTTTGGTGAGCATTATTGAACCAACCTCTGGCAGCATCGCCGTTGACGGCTACGAGTTGGCCGAACACCGATTGGACATCAAACGCCGGATTGGGTACGTGCCGGACTCACCCGATATGTTTCTGGAGTTAACGGCCAATGACTACTGGGATTTGATTGCGTCCGCCTATCAGATTCCTAAGGAAAAGCGGGAACGCCGTCAGGCTGAACTCGCCCAACTTTTCGACATGACGGCGCATGCTGACTCGCCAATCGGTGACTTTTCTCACGGGATGCGGCAGAAGACGATTGTGATCGGGGCGTTATTACCGGACCCCGATATTTGGGTGCTCGACGAACCGATGACTGGTTTGGATCCGCAAGCAATCTATGATTTGAAGCAATTGATGCGTTCCCACGCGGCGAAGGGCAAGACCGTGATCTTTTCGACCCACGTGTTGGCAACCGCCCAAGAGCTTTGCGATGAGCTGGCGATTCTCAGACACGGCGAACTGATTTATACCGGATCGGTCAAGCAGTTACTCAGCACCATGCCCGATGCATCGCTTGAAACGATTTATTTGAAAATGGCTGGCCGGCAGGCTGATCAGGCCACCGTTAATGATCTTGAGGGAGGGACCGGCAATGTTTAATCGTCAACTGGTTCAACTGATGAAGATTAATCTGCTATATGTCAATCCTCAGCTTACTCGCCGCCAACGCGAAAATGGCAAAACCGGATCCGCATTATATCGGTCCTTGATTCGCCAGTATGTGTTGCTGGGCGTGATTTTCACGGCGTTGTATGGCGGTTCAATGCTGCTGGTTAATTTAAGCAAAAACGTCGCCGTGTTCACCAATTTAGTCGCGTTATTTACGGTGATCGGCCTTGCCCAGAGCATCACGGCCATTGACAATGTCTTTCTTGAAAGTAAGGATTTGGCGGACTACTTACCATTACCGCTAAATCCGTGGTCAATCTATATCGCAAAGTTCTCGGTTGTGGGCCTCACGGTTCTGCCGGTCATTTTGCCGGTTTGGATCATGTTCGTGATTGCTGGGCTGGTTCCCGGACGGTTTATTGGGGTTGGCATTACCGTTGGAACGCTGCTGTTTTTACTTTACTACATATTCCTGTTTGTCCTTTGCTCGGTAGGCATTTTCAGCTTTTCGCAAACCAAACTGTATCGCCGGCACCAGAAAATGATGACGTTCTTGATGACCGCGTTATCGATGATTGCGATGGTTGTTGCCATTCTGGTGATGAATATGAGTGAAGACAACAAGGTTCATACCGCAGTGATCCCCGGATTATCTCAACTCCATCAAGTGATTGTTTTGCCATTGAGCCTTGAAAGCTTGATCACCGTGGCGGTTCTTATCCTTGCGACGGCTGTTCTTGGGGTTATCTTGCAGAAACGTCTCTTACCCAAAATTTTGAGCGGCGCCAACACGCAAGAGATCCGAACGGTGAAACGGAAGCATCGTCCTAATCAGGGGATGGCCCGGCAATTTATCCGTTACAATCTGGGCCTGTTGGGGAACCCAACGTTATTAATGCAATCCATTTCGCAAACCATCTTTCCGATTGGCTTTTTTGCGATTATCATGGTCTTTCAAAATGGCCTTTCTTTGCGCAGTTTAACGGTTCGCGATGCTGGGGTCACCTTTCTTGCCGGCATCATGATTGCCATCATGACAATCAATCAGGCTTCGTTATCAGGAGTGTTCATCTCCCTGGAACGGCAAAATTTAGGGTTTATTAAGTCGCTGCCAATTGACTTCAAAGGATACCTCTGGTTAAAGTTCAGGATTGTCACGGCGATTCAAGCCGTCATTCTCTTAGTGATTGTGGTTGGCGTTGGTGTCTTGACGAAGCTCGTTTGGATTGATATCCTAACTCTGGCAATTGGGGCCTTGGTGGGTAATTGGCTGAGCAGTTTATATAACTTTACCCGCGACTGGCGATTACTCGATCTGACGTGGACAAACGCCACCCAGCTTTTTAATCGTGGCGGTGGCAACATGGCGAATGGATTTGTGTTGTTGGGCGGAATCATTATTGGCGTTCTTCTAGTGAGCGGATACGCCGCTCTAGTCACCGCCTACTCGCCGATCGTGGTGAATGGGGTCGCGATTATTCTAATGATGATGGCTGGCACGGCTGTTTTGATGCACTACTACCGTTATTGGAAATCAATTAGGGTCCGTCTGAAAACTTTATTTCAG
>NZ_AZFZ01000043.1 GCF_001435895.1 Lentilactobacillus parafarraginis DSM 18390 = JCM 14109
TTTTCATCCAACTATGGGGGTTCACTTCACCTTCAAATTGAAGCGCTACTTTTTTTGATATTTCAATCGAGTGGTCAGCCGCTAATCACCCTGCCAGCGCCCACTGATCTGGTTGGCAATTCCAAACGCATCCAAGACCTTCATTGACTGGTGATTGATGAGATCCTGAATGGTTTGGGGATGATTATAGAACGCCGGGATAGGCGGAATGATCTGCGCCCCAATTTTGGCAAGCTTGGTAAGGTTTTCTAAATGAATCACGCTAAGCGGGGATTCCCTTGGCACGATCACTAATTTACGCTGTTCCTTAATTGTCACATCAGCCGCCCGGCCAATGAGGTTGTCGGCCAAACCGTATGCAATTCCCGCGACGGTTTTCATGCTTGCGGGCACGATCACCATCCCATCGGCCAGAAACGAGCCGCTTGCAATCTGAGCCCCCTGGTCATTGATATGGTAAGTAACGTCAGCCATCGCTTCCACATCAGCTAATGAAAGATCCGTTTCAAGCGCCAAATTCTTTTTTGCCCAGCTGCTCATCACCAAATGGGTTTCAACGTCAGGAAACGAGCGCAACTTTTGCAATAGATCAATTGCGTAGATCGTTCCAGAAGCCCCCGTAATGCCAACAATAATGCGTTTCATCCAGTTATCACCTCAATGCTATTCCAAATATTTGCGCCAGTCGGGGACATCCATAAATTTGGCCCGCTCAAACTGCTTCTTCATATCAAATGGGACGGTGCCATCGATCACCAATTTTGAACTCATTCCGGCAAACCGAATTGACTTCGGATCATATTCCGGCCGCTCAGATGGATCCAACGGGTGATTGCGCATCCCCGAGAGAATCATGAGATCCTGATCCGCTTGAAAACGCGTGTTGATCGTCCACATCACGTCATTCATGTCGAAAATGTCCACGTCGTCGTCAACCAACACCACCGTTTTCAACTCCTTAAACGCTGAAAATGCCAGTAAGGCCGCTTGGCGCTGAATGCCCTCATCAGCCTCATTTTCTTTATGAATTTGCATGATTGTCATGAGCTTACCACCACCAGCCGGCGGATTGTACACGTTCAGGACTTTACCGGGAATTGCCCGGTTCACAAGCTGTAAAATGCTGGCTTCAGTGGGAATTCCGGCCATCGATACGTGTTCTTCGCTGGGCCCAATCACGCTCTGCATAATCGGGCGTGATTTTCGGTGGGTGACCGCCGTCACTTTGATCACCTGCAAAGCGGGATTGGCATCGCCATCGTAACCGGGAAACTCCGGCATCGCTTTGCCAGTATGCGTATTAATATCCTCCTGAATTCGTTCGTGGGGCATGATGTAGCCCTCAAGAGTGTATTCGGAGCGGGCAATTGCCTTTTCGTCAACCGTCACGCCCTTTACCAGCTGAACGGCTTGATTACGAATCCGGCCGGCAACCCCGAGCTCATTGTAGCCAAGCGGCGTTGTTGGCGGCTCAAACGTCGCCCCGATTGTAATTGCCGGGTCCAGTCCAATATTAATTGTGACCGGCATCGGCTGATTGGCCTTTTCATACTCGGCCGCAAACGCGCCAATGTGGCGGCCGCCAGGCATAATGTAGATTCCGAGCTTGTCTTTATCTTCGAGAACCATCCGGTGAATTGTCACGTCACTTTTCGACTTATCCATGTTGGATCCCAAGACAACGCCAACGGTAATGTATGGCCCAGCATCTTCGGGGGTGTTGGTTGGCGCGGCAACCAGTTTGCGAATATCAAAATTTGCCTCGTCCGCTTTATGAATCACTTCATGGGCGGGCGCGTCAGCCTCAGAAACGGTTTGGGGCCAAATCGGATCGGAAACCGCGTCATTAAGATATTGCCCCAACGTTTGATAATCGTGGTGAAAGATCTTACCGACCCGTTTGCGGCTCGCCATTAGCCCGATTAAAACCCGGGTATCGGCAAATCCTTTGACATTGTTAAACATCATCGCCGGGCCCTCCTGAGTTGGCCGCTTCACCGTCCCGCCGGCACCAATATACCGGTAAACACCGGAAAGTTCGGCATCCGGATCAACCGCAACGTCGGTTTCATGATATTGCTTTGGGTCAGATTTAAGCTCGTTGAGAACCCTTCTCAAGTCCCATGGTTTTTCTGTCACAACTGTCATCTCCTACATAAGATGCTTTAATTGTACGACTGTTTGGGACCCAGATTCATTCATATTTGAACGATCTATTATGCAATATTCACATAATAGAGTGAAAGATAGTCGCATGACCTTCTATTACAGCAATAAAAAATCCCGCCTCAAGGGTTCAACCACTTGAAGCGGGTTCATTCATTTAATCAGTACGGATTGGGCAGCCATTCCCCGTCTATTCGGGGTGATGGTTCTGATCATAGTACGTCGGTGGGTTAATATGCGCGGGGTGCGCCGCCAGCCATTGATTAATCTGATCGGCCAAGCGATCAATTATCTCAGCGGACGCCTTAATTTGGGCTTGGGTGATCCCATCAATATGCACCCCGGCCAAAACGGTTAAACTACCGCCAACTTGGGAACTGACCGTGTCTGCAAGGCGGTCGGACAAAAAATTGTCTTTGTGGTCCCGACCGTCATGACTTGGAAATTTAACGGTTTGCCGGGGCGCGTGCTGCGACTTGGTCGTCACATCGCCAACGTGCGGATGATCCCCGCCGGTCACGACAATTAAAACGTCCGGGCCAATTCGAAACAGCGCGGCCGAAATTGTATAACCAGCTTGATTAACAGCAAAATCATGATCGGATTGCATGTGACGTCTCCCCTCGTTTTAAGATAGCTCGATTCCCATGACTAATGAAGAAACGGCCGGCCCTGTGACAGAAACAGACCAACCACCCCAACGAGCACGCAAAAGCCCAGTGCCCACCAAATCATGGTGCGATTACCCTTTCCTGATTGTTTGCGGCCAAAGGCAATTTCAATGAACGCAATCAGACCCAGGGCCAAAATCACCTTGATGGTGCTTAAAACCGGGTTGTACTGCCAGGTGTTCCACAATAAAATAACCCCACTAATAATGGCAACTAAGTAGAGCACTCTGGCGGTCATTGCCCACGGAACCATTTTTTCAACGGCCACGTTCAAGCCGACAACCACAACAATTGTTAACAATATCCAAGTAATCAAGTGAACCCATAACCACAGCATTTGATTTCCCCCTTAAATTAAGAACTATGATTTAGTCTAATGCTTTTATCGTTAAATGTGTAGTCAAAATCGCCCCACAAAAAAACCGGTAACGTTGTCGTCACCGGTTTTTGGGTCAATCAATCCTATTTGGTTGCTTCCTGACTGGTTTCAGGCAGCGCAATGTTATGATCCTTCAAAAACTGCTTAAACGGCCGCACCAAGTGGTACGTGTGGACATCATTCGCGGTGAACCGCCGAACCCGTTTCAAGTCGTCAGCGGCCTTAATTGCCGCCTCGCCGGTGACCCGTTGTTCCTGGACAACTACAACCGGCCGCCAGCCGTACTTGGTTGGCACCACGGCGACCCGGCCGAGTTCGGGAAAGCCGTCTTGAAGCGGTGCTCCCTCGTTGGTCGTCCGTTCGGTAATTCGCCAGAAAAATTCCTGGTCAGTTTGTAATACCCGCTTGCCGCCGTCTTCCAGTCGAATATGAATGGCGCCGATAACGAGACGTTCCTCGGGCTTCTTTGCATGTTGCTGATGACGCGTCTTGGATTTCGACGCAGGTTCTTCCTTTGCATCCACTGGTTTATCTGCCATGGTTAACATTCCTCCGTATCGATGATTATTCGTAACTTAAACTTTGAATTGGATCTAGCTTAGCGGCGGTCCCTGCCGGGGCAAGCGCTGCTAACAATGAAATCACAATTGAGATGATTAGTCCAAACAGCACGTTGCCAGTCGTGATCTGCATAATTTGATAATGAATCCCCGACTGAGCAATGTGGTTGGCGATTAACGCCAGCCCCCCGGACAACCCAATTGCCAGGATTGACGAGAACAGCCCGATGAAGAAGGCTTCCGAGAAGAACAGATTACGAATGCTGCCGCGAGAAGCGCCCAGCGCCCGCAAAATACCAATTTCCTTGGTCCGTTCGGAAACGCTGATGTACAGCACCACAATGATCATGATGGCCGATACCAACAATGAGATGCCGGCAATCGTTGCCAACACGTTAACCGCCAAATTAATATAGGTGTTCAGCGTGTCAACAAAGCCGCCAACGCCGGTAATAATGTACTGGGCTTTGTGCTTACTATTCTTATAAGCCTTAATCTTGTTCTCAACCGGCTTGACGTTCTTCACGTTTCCCTTGATTTCCAAAGAGACAAAGTTCGGTTTAATGGCAATCTTCTGGGTGTTATAAAGCGACTTCATCGTTTGGTAGGTCACCGACGTCGAGCCGGTATTGGCCTTGGCCACCCCGCTGACGGTCAGCGTCTTACTCAACGTCACCGGTCGCTTCTGCTTGTTCAGCGTGTTCTGGTAGAACGTAATCTTCTTGCCAATCAAATCATAAGGGTGCTTCTTATTTAACTTAGCGGCAATTTCCTTTGTAAGGAGGATTTCGCCATTCTTCGGCGTTGTCCCCTTGGTAATACTCTTCTTAAGGATGGTGGCGTTAAACGTCTGCATGAACGACACGGCGGCCGTTTTGTGGCCCGAACGCAACTGGGTGCCGCCCTGCACGTAGTAGCCGTCTTCGACATTTTTGACGTTCTTGATTCCCTTCAGCCGGGATTTGTCCTTGCTGGAAATATCAATCTTGGTCATATCCGGATCCGAGCCGCTGACGTTCTTGGTAATCTGCAGGGCATTGGGATTAACCTGGGAGTAAATTTCATGGTTGATGTAGCCCTGAACCCCGTTTCCCAATCCCAGCATGACGATCACGCTGAAAATACCGATTGCCGCGCCAATGATGATGAGAATGTTTCGTTTGAGATTGTAACGCATATTTTCCAGCGCCATTCTCAAAGTCGCCCCAAATTTTAGCGTGTGGGTCGACAACTCATTTTCGTTGCCGGCCGTATAGGGCTTCTTAATTGATTGATCTTCGCTGATCACCCCGTCAGCCAACTGGACGATTCGAGTGCCAAAGTTGGCAACCGTCTGCGAATGGGTCACCGTGATGACCAGCTTGCCATCAGCGGCGATCTGATCCAACAATTCGAGAATTTCCTGGGTATTTTGACTATCCAGGGCGCCGGTTGGCTCATCGGCAATGATAATTTCCGGATCGGACGCCAATGCCCGGGCAATCGCCACCCGCTGCTTTTGGCCGCCGGACAGCTGGTTGGGGAACTTCTTAATGTGTTCGTTCAAGCCCACCTGATCCAGTAATTCTTTGGCCCGGGCTTCCTGCTCTTTATGACTTAACGTCGTCATTTCCAGAGACACCATCACGTTTTGCAAAACGGTTAGATGGCTGATTAGGTTGAAATTTTGGAAGATAAAGCCGATTGTCTGGCGGCGATATGCGTCCAACTGCTTGTTGGTGTCGTGGCGCAGTGAGTTGCCGTTAAGAACGACATCGCCGGTGTAGCTGCTGTCAAGGCCGCCGATAATGTTCATCAACGTGGTCTTCCCGCCACCGGATTCACCGAGGATCGACACAAACTCACCCTGTTCAAATGACAGGTTAATCCCCTTTAATACCGGGAATTCCTGGCTGCCCAGGTAGTAAGACTTCTTGATATCGCGTAACTCTAAATAAGCCATTAGCTCCTCCGTTTCTCTATTCGCAAGATAAGTTGCTATACTCGATGTATTGTACCGCGAAATCAGCGATTTGCATATAGAACGGCAGAAAATATCACCCAATTGTAAAACAAGTTAACAGGGGATTCCGTGATCGCAAAAAAGAGCTCGGTTTTAAAACAGAGCTCTCATTTATGCTTATTTTCCTACGCTTTTTTGAGCATCGCATCCGTAATCAACTTCACCTGTTGATAAACCGCGGTTGGATCGAAATAGTACATCTTATTAAACGGTAGTTGAACGACGTGGTTCGCCTTAACGGCCGGCAAACTCTTCCAGATCGGATTTGATTTCAAATCCGAGATTGCCTGCGTGTTGCTTGATTTGCCGGTGGTTGTGCTACCGAAGAACAGCCAGTCGGCCGAATATTTCTTGAGCGATTCGGTTGAGACCTGCTGGAAACCGGGACCAGCATCAATCTTTTGCATTGCCGCTGGAAGCTTGAAGCCCAGCCCCGTCGTCAGGGCTTGGCCACCACGACCCCATTTGGCACCGTCGACAAACAGCTTACCGTTCTGCATGTCATAGATGCCAATGGTCGTCTTGCTTGGCGTAATGCCCGCCTTAGTCAACCGCTTAGCCTGCTGCTTGGTTTCCGCTTTAAACTTTGCGTTCCAGTCAGCCGCCTGCTTTTTACGATTAAGAATCTGGCCGAACTTCGTCGCCGTCTGTTCGATATTACCAGTCGACCCGTACGGAATGTAAACCACCGGGGCAATTTTTTTGAGCGCCTTCACGTCGGCTTCATTCGAGGTCACGATCATATCCGGCTTCAACTTCAAAACCGCTTCCGGCTTCATCGTCAGGCCGAGATTGGTGGCGGCCTTCTTCTGGGCCTTTGTCAGGTACGGGCTGGCCAGATCCAGGGAAGTTGCCCCAACAATGTGGCCGCCAAGCGACGCCACGTCGCCGGTGTAAACGTTTGTCACAATCCGCTTTGGATGCAGCGGCACCTTGACCTTCCCAGCTGCGGTTTTCAAAACCCGCGTGCTTGTGGTCTTGTCATTGGAAGACTTGCTGGAGCTGCTCTGCCCACAGCCGGCCAGAAACAGAACGGCCAAGAGGGCCACGGTCATCACCTTGAGATATGTATGCATTTTTTTCATGATTAATCAAACCTTTCTGAAAATAGTAGATAGATAAAGTAGGGCATCGTGACTGCGGAGACCACCAATCCAACCGGCAGGGACGACTTGCCAAACGCGTTGGTGGCAACAAATTGAGCCAGCATCATAATGCAACAGCCCATCAGCCAGCTTGCAGGCAGCCAATACCGCATGCGCTCGCCAACAAACCGTTTACAGATATTGGGCGCCATCAAACCGACAAAACTGATTGCCCCACCAACCAGCACCGCACTGGTGGCACAGAGAATGGCAACCGCCATGAGACATCGGCGCACCCATTTAACGTTGATGCCAATTCCAAACGCGCCCCGGTCCCCCAGCGTTAACCCGTTTAGGCTGGGAATCAAAAAACTAACGGCAACTAACAATCCGAGACAAACCATTAACTGGACCAGCAGAAACCGGGTGCCAAGGTTCCAAAAGCTGCCGTTTAGCCAAACCAGCACTTTGTCGAAATCAAACTGGTTCATCTCAAGTTCCAGCATCAGGATAATCCCGTTCAAAACGGCAGTGATCGCGACCCCCGCCAACAGGGTCTTAATGGCGGAATGCTGATGACTCGCCAGCATCAGGAGACCGGCACTGAAAATTGCCCCAAGAAACGCCGCCACCAGCAGCCACGACGACCCCAAATGCAGGCCAATTGCCGAAGCGGCAAACATCACGATGACGACTCCCAAACTGGCGCCGGCGTTAATGCCTAAAATACTGGAATCGGCCAGCGGATTGCGGGTCAGCACCTGGAGAATCAGGCCACTAATTGCCAGTTCACCACCGGTAATAATTGCTGCCAAGAGGCCGGGAAACCGTAACTGCCAAACGACAAAGTTGGTGGTAAAGTCCGAACTGCCGCCGACAAGTGATTGTAGCACCGCCCCAACTTGCAGTTTAATGTCACCGAAAGTCAGCAGTGCCAGAAACAAGCCGATCCACAGAGCCACCAGAAATATCAGCGTCAGGGGCTGACGAATTTTTCGGGTCATGCGCCCACCGCCTCCTTTCTGAAGGCAACGATTATGAAGAGCACCACGCCGCCAACAATTGCGCTGAGGGCTGACAAAGGGAGCTCCACCGAGCTGATTGCGGTTTTGGCAATCAAGTCAGCTATCAGCATAAAGCCACTGCCGCAAAGCGCAACGGCAGCCAGGTTGCTCTTAAACGACCCCGGGTGGACGAAGTTGACAATTTGGGGAATTCCCAGACCAATGAAGCCAATGTTGCCGGCAACCGCGACCGATGAACCGGCCGCCAAAACTACCAGAACAACCGCAACGATCATGAGTCTTTTAAAGGAGACCCCCAGGCCAACCGAGGTTTTCGAGTCCAAACCCAGCAAGGTTAATTCGGTTTGAAACATTACCGCCCCGCCGAGGACGACGATCACCGCAATCCCCAGAAGGAGCACCTGCTGATAATTGGCGCCGCTAAAGCCGCCAACTAGCAGGACCCGAAACTGCTGGGTCGTGTTGGTAATGAAACTAACCGCGTAGGAAATGCTGCTGATGAACCCCGAAAAGATCGTCCCGCCCAACAGCAGCCGCAGCGGGTTAAATCCGTGACCGCTCATTGAAAGGCCGATCACGACCACAAAAGCCAGCAGCGCGCCAACTAATGACAGCCAAAACGCATTTAGAATGGTTAGGCTAATTCCCAGCAGTTCGCCCACAATCATTGCCAAATTGGCCCCGGCATTTACGCCGATAATTGACGGGTCCGCCAACGGATTGTGGGAGACGGTTTGTAGAAGCAACCCGGCCAATGCCAACAGCATCCCCGTCATCGCCGCGGCCAGCGCCCGGGGCACCCGAATTTGCCAAATCACTTCACCCACAAGCTTGGTACTCGGCCGCCACAGATCACTCACGGAATACCAGCGCGTGCCGCCGAAAATGTCCAGCAGGATGGCGATCAAAACGACGGCCACCAGGGCGACGCAGACAACCATTGTGCGATGGGTCATGGTTGGGCAACCGGCAGGGGATGACAATTCGTGATCTGTGGGCAATCATTGTCGTAGGTGATGTCACCCGAAACCTTAAAGATGTTCGCCAGGGTCGTTTCTGTCAGCACGTCATCCGGACTGCCAACCGCGGCCACCCGACCGTGAATCATGCAAATGAGGTGATCGCAATATCTGGCCGCTTCGTTCAGATCATGCAGCACAATGATCACGGTCTTCTGGAAGGTCGCGTTGAGTTCGTGTAATAAATCGAGGATTTCCAATTGATTGGTTAAATCAAGATATGTAGTTGGTTCATCAAGCATTAAAATGCGTGAGTTTTGAGCAAGCGTCATGGCAATTAGGGCCCGTTGCTGTTGACCGCCGGAAAGACTGGTCAGCAATTCGTCATGTTTATCGACTAGATGGACGGCTTTGATGGCATCTTCAACGGCCTGGCGATCGGCTTTAGACAGGCGATGCATCCCCCGCTGCCGGCAATAACGGCCGTATGAGACCAATTCAAATACCGAGATCCCTTCAGGAATCACCGTTCGTTGGGGAAGCACGGCGATCTCTTGGGCCCGCTGTTTAGCGCTATACTGGCTCATTTGCTTGCCATCCAGCTCAACGTTGCCAGCCATTGGGGCTTCAAAGCCGTTCAGCGTGTTGAGGAGCGTTGATTTTCCACAGCCGTTTGGCCCGATTAACCCAGTCACGCACCCTTCTGGAATTTCAACGGTTTGTTGGTCAATAATGACCTTGTGCCCATAGCCAGCCGTTAGCTGGTCCGCTTTCAAAATTGCTTTCATCACATAACATCTCCTTTGTCGTAAATTTACAATGACTTGAAGATTGGAATCAATCCAAAATAAGAAGAATTCTAATCTTAAAATTAACGAACGGGAGGACCTGACAAACTCACTGTTTTGCCACATCCCCCCGTCAACGATAATGTCAGTATACGGTTAAAATATACCAGATGTCAATATCGAATTTAATACAATTAGAATATTCCTAATAATATTTCCAACTTATTTGATCAAAAAAGCGCCGCTATCCGGAGAAAATCCCCGTGATAGCGGCGCTAATTAAATATAACAATCGGTCGATTTTAAATTAATTCAATGGTGCGGTTGACTGCATCAGCTCTGGTGGCCAGAGTGCCAGCAAGTAGCCGTAGCCGTCCTGATCAAACGTCAGACTCTCAAATTCACGCTTGGAATCAAAGGCCTGATAATGAATATCATCGGCGGTAAAGTTACTGTTTCGAACCTTTTCAGCTGGAATTGACGTTAAGATATCGTCAGAAACGAAGTAAACCCGATCGTTCTGAGGATTATAACTCATCCCCTGGTTCGTGCTGCCGCCACGGTTGCCGACCATGTTCTGAGATGCGGCAAATGAAACGCCGTTCTCGTCTAGGCGACCGTAGAACAGAATGTAACCCTTGCCGTACTTACGACCCCAGTAGGCGTTACCGTCTTTATCAAACGTCAACGTGTGCAGCTGGAGGTTGGCACTATCACCATGGTACATCTTGAAGTTATACTCCCGAATTGGCTTCAACGTATTTGGATCCATTTCAAGAACCGTATTGTTGTCATCACGAGACTTCAAGTCGGTCAAAGTGTTATCTTCGGCAAGATAAATGTGCTTATTTTGCGGATTAAAGGCTAATGTTTGGCCGTGACCAATATCAACTTCCGGTGATAACTGAGCCGTTTGAGCAATATCAACGTACTTAAACATTTCAGGGTTCTGTGCCTTAACAGCATCTACCTGACTTTGATAAGTGTTAATCTGATTTTGAATCGATGTAATCTTCTTGTTGTAGTTTGCAACTTTAGTCTTATGTCCCTGGTATGACTTCATCCAGGTAGCCATCTTAGCAGTTGCCTGCTTGACAACTTTCTTGGCCTTTTGCTTGGAAGCATAAGAATACTTGGCAGACTTAACAATCTTCTGATTCTTAGTCTTCTTGTTCTTCCAGTAGTAGTACCACTTTTGCGCGTTTTGCTGCCAATTGGACTGGTTGTTCTGCCAGGACTTATTCTGATTAAGGGTGTTGGTCAAAGTCTTGATTTGATCAAATGATCCCTTCATCTGGTTATAAGCATCTTCATACTCCTGGTTATGAGCTTCCCCATCCGTCGTGTATGGGTTGAAGTAGTCAAATGCCTTCCACAAAGCCAAAACATCGCTGTTAACGCCTAGCTGTTGGAGCTTAGCCATATTAAATTTAACGATGGCACCTTGGTTGGTGTTGGTTCCGTTAGATTCAACAAAGTACACGTTACCTTCATCATCCATGGTGACACTCTGGAAGTTACCATGTTGGAGGTTGGAAACGTTAAAGCCGTCTGGTAAGAACCACTTGGTCTTAAACGTATTGGATTGGGAACTCCCAGAAATTGTTGAGTAGGAGTTCGAATAATTATACCCCGATGGATCAAGGTCATATTTCGTATACTTCTTCGAGGTATTCCCCTGAGGCGTATCGTTATTGACCGTGTTAAGGGCTTCTTCATCATAATCTTTTAACACATTGCCGGAGTTCACTTGCTTAATGGAACCGGCCGATCCGGGTTCATCAATCACATCAGCGTTGGCATTTGAAGCAATGCCAAAAATCCCGGCTGACGCGAATAAGAGTGCTGTCAAAACAGCAAACTTAAAATGTCCCTTCATTCATATCCCCACCTTAATATTGAAATTGATAAATGCGTTACTCATATTCATTTATAACGAGAAACGGGTGGAAGCACAAGGGTTATGCTTATTTTTCACCAAATCCCAACAAATGTAACGAGCAAGTAACTATAGTGTAACATTATTGCGAAAACGATTGTAATTTGAGACTAATCTTTCAACATTTCGGGGCCAGCCAATGAATATGACAAACTCGTTTTTAGGCTGGCTATTTAGCTAATAACTGCGTCTGGGATTTACTTAGGGCGTCCTTTTGGGCGGCAAGAGTTGCCAAACGATTATCGAAATCCTGGAATTGGGCCTTTCGTGCCGCCATTTCACTTTTAATTTTATCGTAGTCACGGGTTATTTGGTGGAATCGACTGAGGTCATTGCGCGCCGCATTCAGATCTTCCTGAGCAAACTTGATCTGACTTAATGTATTGTAATTGTGACCCTGATCGTACCCATCCGCGTCCTTGCGGGCCTCCAATGAATCAAGTTCATCGCTATACTTCTTAATGTTCGCCCTTAGTTCGGATTCGGTATGGTCACTTAAGAAATCCAGATCGTCACTAAGCCGGGTGTCGTTTTCAAGGGCTTCTTGCTGCTCGCCAATTTGGTTCATCTGGTTCTCAATGTCATCCATCTGCCGTTGATAACCAAACCACTGGTCCATCGTTGCTTGGGAATACTGGCCAGCCGGTGCTTGGGGCGTCGCAGGCTGGGTCCCCTTGGTGCTGGCAATCTGATTTTGCAGATCCCGAATTTGATTATTCAGCTGGTCGATTTGGGGATTCGGCGTATCTGCCGGTTTCGGTGTCGGTTCCTGGGCCTTTATCGGTGGAAGACTGCCAATCGTGGCCCCCAGCACAAATTTTTGCGGCCGCAGCCCCCTTTTCGTTACCGTCACCGTATAGTGCCACTTGGCGGACAGCTGATCACGTAACTTAAGCCTTAGACGACCGTTATGGCGGGCTTTTCCCACGGCATAAACAAACTTTTGGCGTGACACCTTGACGGTCGCCCCCGGCGTGGCTTTTCCGGTAATGTAGTGCGCGGCCTCAGTAAAATGATACAGCGAAGCCTTCGCCTGTTTAGTCGACCGCGCCTGGGCGGATGACGCCATCCCCAAGCTCGCTACCAACACTAACCCACTAATCATTGCAAAACGTTTCATTTCTGATTCTCCCTTAACTCCTTATTACGCTAAGCAGCGCACCAAAAATGGTACCATAAGCCCGCCGTGGTGGGAATCCCCTCAGATTTGACCATTTTAAAAATCAATAAAGGTCTGATCTTTATCGGCCGTTTTCAAATTAGGCTGTCGTGATCAATCCATCGATGAAAATAGTTGACATGTTCTAAGGCTAAAAAAATAGCCCCCATTTTGAAGGCTATCCAACAACTCATATTTTACTTTTCAGATTTCAGCGAATACGCAATATTGCGACTCAGCAGAACCAACTGCATAAATTCGGTAAACGTATAGTTATTCGGATCAAACTTCCCGTGTTCAACGGTATGCCGAGAATACGGCATCGTGTTGAGATTATAGGAGTTAAAGTCAAAAAACTTATACAATCCGGATAGCACATCCAGCTCATTTAGTTCCAGTAAGCGGCCGAATTGCTTATGCGTATCGGTTTTCATCTGTTCGTTAATCCGTTTAATCTCGTTAAGCGATGGATTGTAATTCCACGTTGCGGTTCGTGATTTGCCGTACTTTTGAACGGTCACCATTTCAAGAATCGAAAATAACACGTTAAACAAAACGATGTAGTTATCATGGGCCTGATAGATCAGGCGCTTAATAATCTTGATTTGGCGGGCGTGACCCGGATCCAGTGAATCTGCCAGGTCATCCAGATTTTCATTTAACAGCCGGTGAGAATCATTGATCAACGTCGCGACAAACACCTGATTTAAGTCGTGGTCATTCAATTTCAATAATTCATCAATTCGCGCCGAATCCAGTGGCATCTGATCAATCCACGTCCAGTGAAGCCGGGCAATTCGGGCGAAAAATTGCTTGTGGGCCGGATAAATATCCTCCAGCTGCTTGCCATTTTCACTGGCCTGGCGAAAACTGTCGGCGATCCATTCCGGGCCGCTAAAATCAATCGACTTGCCCTGGGATTGAATGCGAAACCGGTGCTGATTACCGTTTAACTGCGTATTGGCGATAATTTTGCCGGGCTTGCTGTTATCAATTTGCTCTTGAATCTTGCGAAACTTTGCGGAAAGGCTTGAATCTGGACGCGTCGTCATCATCTTCACTACCGATCATCAGGATTTATTACATCCATCATACGGTACGCGGCCGTCATTAGTAAAGCCATTTAATTCTAAAATGTCGTCAGCATCTTAGCCACCGTGCGGTTGATGTCACGGCTCTGGGCAATCATCGAAATCACGGCCGCCCCGGCAACCTTGGCCTTTGGCAATTCACCCACATTTTCTTCGGTAATTCCGCCAATGGCAACCACTGGCAGCTGGCTGACAGCAACCAGCTTGGCTAGGCCATCAACGCCAATTACCGGATCCGCGTCGGCTTTTGAGCCGGTTGGGTACACCGGACCGCTGCCAATGTAGCTAAGGCCGGAAGTTTGATTTGCTGCGCGCACCTGATCTTCGGTGTCACAGGACAGGCCAACAAACATCGTGTCGCCCACCTCGTCAATGACTTGGGTCACCCGTTCGTCCTTTTGGCCAACGTGAATCCCATCGGCATCGGTTGTCTTTGCCAAATCAACGTCGTCATCGACAATGAACGGCACGGCATGGCTGGCACACATTTCCCGTAACTGAAGGGCCATCTCAACTCTGGCCTTGCCGGTTAAGGAACCGGGGCCCTTTTCACGATATTGGAAGGCCGTGATCCCAGCAGCCAGTGCCCGCTGCAAAATTTGCTGAAGGGTTAACCTGGGATTTTTAACGTCCTGGGTGCCGGCAATGAAGTATGCCCGCAGGAGTCGCTCTCTAAATGCCATCCCCATTACTTGTCACCCTCCTCATCAAACGTTGCCCAGTGGTTGAGCGGCCCGTGACCGTGGCCAACCTGAATGCCATCGGCAATGGTTGCTGATACGTATTTTTTACCAATGCGAATGGCCGTTTCAACGTCGCGGCCCTTAGCCAACTCAGCAGTAATGCACGATGACAGCGTGTCGCCGGTCCCATGCGTTCGTTTGGTATCAACTCGTGGTGAGCTGACCCAGAAGGAATCGCCGTTTTTCAGCAAGATGAAGTCGCTGGATTCCTTTGATTCTACTTGGTGGCCGCCCTTGATCAGAACGTTCTTAACGCCCATTGCCTGAAGCTTCTTAGCCGCCGTAATCATGTCATCACGACCATTGATGGTCATGCCGGCCAGTTCTTCGGCTTCGGGAAGATTGGGAGTCAAAATGTCGGCTAACGGCAGCAGCTGCTCACGAACCGTCGCAATGGCGTCTTCGGACAGCAAGCGCGCGCCGCCCTTGGCGATCATGACCGGATCAACCGTCAACGGCCCGAGATCGTACTTCTTCAAATTTTCAACGACCGCCTCAACGGTTGGCACATCGGCAAGCATCCCCGTCTTGCAGGCGCGAATCTTCAAATCATCGGCAACTGACGCAAACTGCTCGTCAATCATCTTCTTGGGCATCGCCATGAAGTCCTGAACCCCAATGGTATTTTGCGCCGTGACCGCCACCACAACGGCGGCTGAAAAAACATGACGCATCTGCATCGTTTTAATATCGGCCATAACCCCGGCACCGCCGCCACTATCCGTACCGGCAATCGTTAATGCTTGAACCGTTTCGTTTACCATTTTAATTTCTCCTTACTTTATAGAATCAGCCTATTCAAAGTTCGCGTACTTTTCCACCGTCTTGGTGTCGATCAGGTGCAGTTCGTCAATCAATTGGGGGCCAAAAGAACCAGCCAGCGGTTTCGCCATCGATTTGGCGACCACCTCGCCAGCAACGTCAAAAATGACGGTTGCCGTTTGGGCGGCCTCGAAGTAATCGGGTTCAACCCCGACAAAGCATCCGATGGTACTTGATAGCATGTCACCGGAACCGACGTGCAGTTTGAATAAATCAGACTCGTTAAATACCTTGACCACAGCGTCTCCGTTGGTGATAATGTCGGTCTTGCCACTTTCAACGACCGTGCATTGATACTTCTTGGCGAGCTTTTTGGCAATATCAACCAGATCACCAGCCCCTTCACCGGCATCAATACCCTTAGCGTTCCATTCAACCCCGGCTAAAGCCGCAATTTCACCGGCATTCCCACGAATTACAGCGACTTTCTTTTGGGCCAACAGTTCATTACAGCGTTCCAACCGGTACGAAACAGCGCCGACAGCAACCGGATCAATCACAATCGGCTTGTCATACTGATTCGCAAAGGTCGTAACCGTATCAATTTGATTGAGCTGAGCTTCCGTGAAGGCTCCCAAATTAACCGTTACTGAATTTGCCATTTGAACCATTGCTTCGGCTTCGTTTTTCTCCTCAGACATGATCGGTGAGGCCCCCAACGCATTGATCCCGTTGGCAACGTCTTGAACGGTCACAAAGTTGGAAATGTTAAAGGCAATCGGATTCTTTTCCCGTAATGTATCTAATAAATCAATTTTCATCTATCTTTCCTCCAAAATAAAAGCGGGCCACGACATGATGAATGCCTGCAGTCCGCTTACCATTAATGTAAGGATTGTTGAATTGGTGACGGGGATTCACGCAATGAACCCCTTTTCACCACCTATTTGAATGGCCGCCACCCAAATGCGGCCGGCCATTCCTCTCGGATTCTCACTTTCCCTACGCAAGTATTGTCTTACAGGTTCCAAGGGACCAAATCGAACAGATTCATCTCAACCGCTCACTGGCGGTACCCCTAGTGTTGTGCTTAGCTTTAGAATACGAGATATCGGTTACATAGTCAATTGAACAAAGAAAAAAGGGGCTCTAGCAAGGCTTGAATTTGCCAAATCCCCGAAATCTTCCCCTCAGAAGAGTTTCAATTTTTTCTTTACTTCATCTAACACCACAATTTTTACATAAAGTTTGTGCTTTTGCAAACAAATTAGCTATATTTACCGGTGATTTATCGATTAAAGGCCGTCTGGCGATTTAATACCCGTTGTGCCAGAACATTTAGGGAATCCAAAAAGGCGTCGAAGCACTTATCCGGCAATACTGCGTGCAGTGCTAAAATTGGTTTGGCTCCGGCCCCGCCAACGTATCTGGTCTTCGGCCGTCTGGAAAAAGCGGCCCGGTCAACCATTCGGGCAACGACCCGGGGTTCGGACGCGAATTTATAGGATAACGTAAAGAAATCAGCTGACTTGCGCGCTAATTTAGCGTATGGGCCGTTGGCGGCCTGCGCAACCATTTGACCGGTCGCGGTGTCCTTCCAAGCGGACCGGATGGCGCCGGGTTCAATGACGATCACATCAATGCCAAATGGTTTCAACTCCAACCGCAGGGCGTTACTTATCCCTTCAACGGCATACTTGGCGCCAACGTACCAGCTGCCTAACAAGTTGTAAATCTTCCCGTCAATTGAGGACATGTTGATGATCCGCCCAGAGTGCTGCTGGCGCATGTACGGCAGAACGGCCTGGATCATCTTCATGAGGCCGAACACGTTGACCTTAAACTCATATTCTCCAGCGGCCAGATTCACTTCTTCAGCCGGACCAAAAACGCCTAAACCGGCATTGTTGACGAGCACGTCAATGCGGCCGGTCTCCTGGGCAATCTCGTCAACTACCCGATCAATTTCGTCATAGTCGCTCACGTCCAGATGCCGCGTGTGAATCCCCAAATCATCCAAGTCGTTCATTTGGTACACTTTTCTGGCAACGGCATACACTTCCATGCCGTTCCGGTTCAAATTCTTGGCGATCTGCTTACCAATCCCCGACGATGCGCCGGTCACAATTGCCACTTTTTTAGTCATCATCATGCCACCCTTCGCAAGATTTACTGCTGAATTTTGATTAGTTCGATTATAGCACGATAAAGCGCATTCATCACCGCCGGAAAGCTTCCAGTCACCGCGCAAATGTGGTATTATCAATCTCAATTCATTTCAGAAAGAAGGCCTTTTAATGCCTACAATTCGGCCAATCAAACCAGCAGACGATGCTGCAATCGCCCAAATTATCCGCCAATCTCTCAAATCATACGGGCTTGATATTCCAGGAACGGCCTACTTTGATCAGGAGCTCGACCATCTCAGCACCTTTTACAATCAGTCGCCAAAACGCCAATATTTTATTGCTGTCAATGATCACGGTGACGTTCTGGGCGGCAACGGCATTGCTGAGTATGACGCGCCAAACGGTGTCGCTGAACTGCAAAAGCTTTACCTGACCGAAGCGGCCCGGGAGCATCATTTGAGTTATCGATTGCTAGACGCCGCCGTTGCCTTTGCCAAGGAAGCGGGATATCACCAACTCTATTTGGAAACCCAGCACCAATTAACCACCGCCATTCACCTTTACCAGTCCTATGGATTTACTGACCTGGGACACCCGCTTAATAATGGTGAGCATTCGGCGATGGACCGCTTTTTCATGCTGACGCTTTAAAAATAAAGACAGCCTCGCTTGTCGCCACTCCCAATTTCCAGTAGGATTAACAGTGTAAGCTACTATATGTATAGGAGGTTTTCACATGTCATTAACTGATACGTACACCCTTTCAAACGGGACAAAGATTCCCCAAGTGGGGTTCGGCACTTGGCAGTCTGCCGACGGCGATGAGGCCTATCACGCGGTTCTCACTGCCTTAAACGTTGGCTACCGCCACATTGATACCGCTGCTGCATACGGCAACGAGGAAAGTGTTGGTAAAGCCATCAAGGATAGTGGCGTGCCGCGAGAAGATCTGTTTGTTACCACTAAATTATGGAACGCTGATCACGGCTACGAAGCCACTAAGCAGGCATTTGGCAGGTCCCTGGAAAAATTAGGGTTGGATTACGTCAATCTCTACCTGATTCACTGGGCAAACCCGATCGACTTCCGGGACAACTGGCAGGAAACCAATGCCGGTTCGTGGAAAGCGATGGAAGAATTCTATGAGCAGGGTAAGGCCAAGGCAATTGGCGTTTCAAACTTCCGGCCAAAGCACATCGATGCCCTGCTGGAAACGGCCAAGATTACGCCAATGGTCAACCAAATGTTCATTAACCCGTCGGATATGCAGCCCGCGGTCGTTGAGTATAACAACAACCATGATATTTTAACGGAAGCGTACAGTCCACTGGGAACCGGTAAAATTTTCGAAATCCCAGAGCTGGCAGATATTGGCAGAAAGTACGGTAAGAAACCAGCCCAGGTAGTGCTTCGCTGGTCATTGCAGCACGGCTTTCTCCCATTACCAAAGTCGGTCCACGAAAAGTACATTAAGGAAAATGCCGATATATTCGACTTCAACCTGTCAAACGCAGATATGAAGACGATTGACGGCTTCCATGGAAAGGCTGGATTGGCCCAGGATCCGGATACGGCGACGTGGTAAAGAAAAAGTGAGCGGAGCAAACCGGTTAGCTTTTGAGTATCAACGGAATAACGGCAGTGATACGTGGTGTTTGCGTGTCACTGCCGTTATTTGGTTGAACGGAGAAAGCTGGTTTGAGGAGCTGTCCTAGTAAAAGTGAGCGACGAGACCCGCTTTGGTCCCGGTTATAAAGGCAAAATTGTCATTGAAGGACGGGGTTTGTCCTTTGATGGCAATTTTGCCTTTATATATAGGGACCAGGGTCGTCGGAGCGGTCCTACAACACTAAACGGAGAAAGCTGGTTTGAGCCCCTAAAGGGACTAGCCAACGCTTTCAGCGCGGGCGTCGGAGCGGTCCTAGGTAAGAGTGAGCGACGGGACCAGGGTCGTCGCCCCTAAAGGGGCTAGCCAGCGCTTTCAGTGCGGGCGTCGGAGCCGTCCTACAACACTAAGCGGAGCAAACCGGTTAGCTTTCAGCGCGGGCGTCGAAGCAATCTCGGCGCATTGAGTAACACTCCCAGGCGAACCCAGTTTCAAAATACCTTGCATCCTCTCAACAATTAGTCACAATCAAATAGCCGATACTAAATTCCCTAATAGATTTCATTAGGGATTTTTTCTGCCACCAACCGCTTCCACACATATCCAGATGCGAAACGCCCCCAGTCTGTGCTATGATACATAGTAACTATAGCGATAAGGACGGTTTCATGTATAAAAATAAACCAGAAGTTCACGTTGAACAGGGTGAACAATTAAAATTAACAATTAAACGTCTCGGCATTAACGGCGAGGGTATCGGCTACTACGAACGAAAATTAGTTTTCGTCCCTGGGGCCTTGCCAACCGAACGGGTCATCGTCAACGTTGTCGAAGACATGAGCAATTTTATCCGGGCAGAACTGGTTGAAATTTTGACCAAAAGTGCGGACCGCATTGATCCGGTTGACGATTATGCCAACGATGTTGGGGGGTTCGAACTGGAAAACTTGGCCTATGCCAAACAGCTTGAATTCAAACGCGATGTGATTTCCGACTCGTTGGAAAAATACCAGCCAGCCGGCTATCGAAAATACAAATTGCTTCCAACAATTGGCATGGACGACCCGGTTCATTACCGTAACAAGGCCACCTTCCAAATCAGAAATGACGGCGATAAAATCATCGCCGGGCTTTACAAACACCGCAGTCACACCGTGGTTGATTTAAAGACGGCTGCCCTACAGTACCCCCTCACAATAAAGGTCATGCGGGCCGTCGTTGCCATGATCGATGATCTGAAGATTCCGGCATACGACGAAGAGAAGAATGCCGGTATTATCAAGACGGTGGTCGTCAGAGCGGCAACGGCAACTGATGAGGTTCAAGTGACCTTCATCACTCAAAGTAAAAAATTACTGAAAAAGCATCAGCTGCTGGAACGAATTGCCGCCGAATTGCCAGAAGTCGTTTCGGTCATGCAGAACGTCAATCCTGGTAAAACACCGATGGTATGGGGCGATGAGACCCTGCATTTGGCAGGTAAAGACAAAATTACGGAAGTCCTCAACGGCCTCAAATTTGATTTATCCGCAAGAGCCTTCCTGCAGGTCAACCCCCAAATGACCGAAGTCCTCTATAAAGAAGCCTTCAAAGCCTTGGAACTGACCGGCAAGGAAAAACTGATCGATGCCTATTCCGGTGTCGGGACAATCGGCCTCTCGGTGGCAAACCAAGTCCGCGAAGTCCGCGGCATGGATACCATCAAGGACGCGGTTGACGACGCCAACAGTAATGCGATGAAGAATGGGATTATGAACGCAATTTATGAGACCGGGGAAGCTGAAAAATTAATTCCAGAGTGGATTGACGCCGGCTGGAATCCCACGGCCCTGATCGTCGACCCGCCAAGAACCGGTTTGGCTGACAGCTTACTGGACACAATTCTTAATGTTGCCCCGAAAAAATTCGTGTATATTTCGTGTAATCCTTCGACATTGGCCCGAGATTTAGTAAAATTAACTCGTAAGTACAATGTTGACTACATTCAATCTGTGGACTTAATGCCGCAAACCTCCCGCTGTGAATGCGTTGTTAAATTCAATAAGAAGTAGTCGATTGAACCACCATTAAGAAGGGAGACTATTATGCAAAACCCATTCGGGAATGGTAATAACGACGATAATAATAACAACAATAATGACAACAATGATCCCCGCAACCTCATTCCAATCCCACCGAATTTTGCGACGGTCGTTAACAAGAAAACCGGTCAGATTCGAATTGCCAAGGTTGGCTTGTCCTTTACCGCCCTCTTCTTCCAATTCCTAGTGCCCGTTTTCCGGTCTGACTGGTATAACTTCTTCTGTATGCTGGGAGTCGAGGTCATTGCCGGAATGGGCTTATCAATGTACTATCAACAACCGTTCAACGTTACCTGGACGCTGGCAGAGTATGCGCTGGGGTTCCTGTGGCTGTTTATCTATAACATGATGTACTTTAAGCACCTGTTCAAATTGGGATACGTGCCCGCTGACCAGCGTTCAAAAGAACTCTTAGTCAACGCGCACTACCTCAAGGATGACGGTGACGACTCACAAAACTAGTGTCCGGCAACCCAATCGTGACCGCACCAAAAAGAAGCACTATCAAGGCATCCGCTGAGATGCTTGATAGTGCTTCTTTTGTCGTCTGGTTTATAAAAACCGGATTGAAATCATTTTACAATTTGGTCAATTTATACGACCGGGTTGCTTCAATGGCCGCCTTCCAACCGCGATACAGATGATCACGGCGGCCAGCTTCCATCTTCGGTTCAAATTGACGGCCTGGTTCAGCCAGGGACTTCACTTCATCAATGTCCTTCCAGTAGCCAACCGCTAAGCCGGCAAGAATTGCGGCCCCAAACGCCGTTGTATTCTCATCAGCTGCCCGTTCAATTGGAATATTGAGGATGTCGGCCTGAAACTGCATTAGATAACTGTTTCGGGAGGCACCCCCATCGGCCTTCAACGCCGGGATGTGCATATGGGTATCTTCTTCCATCGTCTGAATAATATCCTTGGTCCCGTACGCGATTGACTGCAGCGCTGCCTTGACGAAGTCTTCCTTGGTCGTTCCGCGAGTCAGGCCAAAGACGGCGCCGCGGACATCCTGTTCCCAGTATGGCGCTCCCAAGCCGTTAAAGGCGGGCACCACATAGACTTCATCGTCGTCGTTGGAATTCATCGCAGCTTGCCGGGATTCCGGAACGTTATCAATTAATTTCATACTGTCGGCCAGCCAACTCATGGCCGTTCCGGCAGAGAAGATTGACCCTTCGAGCGCATAGGTTACTTTCCCGCCAATGTTGTAGGCAATGGTGGTTAAAAGGTTATCATCGGATAATTCCGGCTTGTCCCCGGTATTCATCATGATGAAGGCCCCATCGCCATAAGTATTTTTAATCATCCCGGGGTCAAACGCCAGTTGGCCAATCAGAGCCGCCGACTGGTCCCCGGCAATTCCGGCAATCGGCACTTCAATTCCGTAAAATTGATAGTTCTTGGTGGTTCCGTAAAATTCACTGGACGTTTTAACTTCCGGCAGAATAGCCCGGGGAATGTTCATGAGATGTAAAATGTCGTCGTCCCAGCGAAGCGCATGAATGTTAAAGAGCATCGTCCGGCTGGCATTACTGTAGTCAGTCACGTGATATTCGCCGCCTGACAGCTTCCAGACCAGCCAGGTGTCAACGGTTCCAAATAGTAATTCGCCCTTCTCAGCGCGTTCCTGAGCGCCGTCAACGTGGTCTAAAATCCATCGGACCTTGGTTGCTGAGAAGTAGGAATCAATGATGAGGCCGGTCTTCTTATGAATCAGATTGGCATACCCGTCATTTTTTAATTTCCGGGCAAGCGGCGCGGTTTGTTTGGATTGCCAGCCAATGGCGTTATAAATTGGCTCGCCGGTTTCTTTATCCCAAATTAACGTGGTTTCCCGTTGATTCACGATGCCAATTCCAGAAAGGTCTTCCGGATGAATGCCAGCATCAATAAATGCCGATGAAATCACGTTGAGCACTGATGTCCAAATTTCGTTGGGGTCAGTTTCAACCCACCCGTTATGGGGAATAATTTGCTTAATGGGTTTAAAAGCTTCAATCACTTTTCGACCATTATGGTCAAAAATCATGGCCCGGGTACTCGTGGTCCCTTGGTCAATGGAAAGTACGTACTTTGGTCTGTCAGTTAACATTTGAGTCCCTCCGATCATCGCAACCGATTACATTATCTGCAAAAAGCGTATCATAAATCGCCGCGAATTAATTGTTTGACAATCTCATTCTCCTAACAAAAAAGCACATTATGAACTATACCATAGTGTGCTTCCTAGTTCAAATTGCCTATGAATTAATGATTGTAAAGGATCATCAACCTAGACCAATCAGCGTTTAACTTCTACGTGAATATCGTCACCATCGGCTGTATTAAGTTGCTCGTCATAACTAAATTCAGCGTCGGTGAAGTAATGCTTAATTTCTTTGTTAACGTCCTCGAGTGGTCGATTATCGCCATCCTGACGGTTAATCGCAATTTCATAATCCTTCTTATCATCGTCGGTATTCACAAATTTATAAATCACATCGACAGTGTTTAAAATTTCCTGGATTAATTGGCGTTCAGTCATCTCCATTGTCCATTTCACCTCACTCATCTATATAAGTCTACTTTAGCGCTAATTTGCCAAATGTGATAGTAAAATTTCCTGGAAGGCAATTTTACTGAAATGTTATTTACACAGGGATAGTCAGTGAACTATACTAAAAGTTATGACATAGAGGTGAATCATCATGACAACTGCGTCAAAAAACTTTTCAAATGAACTGATCAATGCTTACAAGAACCATCAATTTGTAATGCTTCAAACGACCACCAGCCACGTAACCGGGACGGTGGCTGCTGTCAAGGACGGTCGGGCCTACATAGACCAACCCGCAAAGGGCGTACTTGCCGTCAATCTCAGTGACGTTACTCAAGTCCAAGAACTGAATTAATCAATTTCAGTTACTACAAATGCCCTTTCACTGAAACAATTGAACTTGTTTCAGTGAAAGGGCATCTTTATCGGATCCAGTCCCATGCATTCAGCACATCCTTAATCAGTGAGGTTAATTATTCTTTTCGTATAAAATCTGCTCAAACTTCTTCCGCAGGCTTTCCGTCAGTAAAATGATGTTCTTCGGCTGACGGTAAACACCCAGGTCAAAGCAGAATCTGAGCGGAACGCCCATATTATAATCCTGTTCGAATTCGGACACCTTCCGCGGGTCGACGTCGGCTTGGTTGGTTCCCATTAAGATCGTCATGGCCTTGGCTTTATGCGGGTCCCAATTCGCGTGGTCTTGATGAGCAACCAACAGCCGCTTCGTGCTTACATTATCCAGCGCCCGCAAAAGAGTCTTCACGTTACCAACTTTATGCTGAACGCCAAGAAAAACGATGTAGCGGCGCATCACCGGAATGATCGATGTGAAAAACACGTTGGTAGCGGCAATTCGCTTGGGAAACTGATTGAGCAACACATCCTCAACCATCGCCGCGGTGTACCTGCGGGGCCTGCGCATCTCATATCGATACGCCAAGCCAACAAATGCCTGGGTGACGTACTGGGCAGCAACTTTTTCTGGCTTCGTCAGTTTCTTGAAAGAGCGAGTCGTCCGAAAGCGACCAAACCAGAAACGATTCTTCTCAAAAACCTTTTCAGCTTCAACTTCCGAATATGATTTGTCCACAAGATCACCTTCTTCAATAATGTTAACATGATTAACTGTATAAATGAATCAATTAGGCGTCCCTATTTTCAAAACGAATTAATTATTATACAATGAATTTCATTGAATATCTGAGGAGAAATAACGTAAAAATGGCTAAAATACAAGACTTTAATCAGCGGTTTAAGTACCTGTGCCTATCCATCATTATTAATTCGGCCGGGAATGCGCTGGCAATTTCAACCAACCTGGGAAGCGCCGTTTGGACAGCGTCGGCGGTGAATCTCTCCAAATGGACCAGCATTCCCCTTGGTAATACGCTATTCATTTATGGGGTCATCGTCACCATTGCCAACCAGTTGATGATTGGGTCATTTGATCGGCGGCGATTCTTTTCCAACCTATTATTCACCATCCCATTTAGTTATCTGGTCCAATTTTCCGAGTGGATTTTCGACTCACTGGGCGTGCCAACCTACAATTTTTGGCTGCGGCTGATTCTGGATATGATCGGGTTATTCTGTGTCGCAATGGCCGTTTCCATGTACTCACGGGCCAACTTGATCATGCATCCCAATGACGACATGGCTTACATCATCCGGTTTAAATACATATCGGGCAGCGCGATTATTTCCCAGTGGCTGAGCTACATCCCGCCAGTTATCATTTCGACAGCCGCCTACTTTTTCACCGGAAAACTCTACGCGATTGGCTTTGGAACCGTGTTTGCCCTCGTCTTCCAAGGCGGGATGATGAAATGGTCAGACACCCACGCCTTTCCGAGGCTCAAGCATCACGTTGACTTGTGATGAATTCGGCAATCTGACTCACCGTCTTTTTAGTCTCGGGCAATTTAGCCCACAGCGGATAGTCGTGAAACCCATCTTTGAAGCGGGTAACTTCAACGGTGGCGTTCACGGCTTTTTTTGCGGCCGTAATAAATTGTTCGTTAATTGGCGTCAGGAATTCATTTTCGCCATAGAAGATTTTGAGCGGTCCAACATTAAGATGGGCTGGGTCAAAAACGTCCGCCCAATCCCATGGTTTTAACCCGGCGGCAAACTGGCCGCCAATTTGTTTGAGCACGTTAAGGTCCAGCATCACATCGGCAGATTCCAAGGCCGTCAACTGCGGATCGGTCAACTGCATGTCAAGCCAAGGCGAAATCAAGACGGTGCCGACAACTCCGGCTGATTCTTGAATAACCGCCTGAAGGCCCAACGCGGCCCCGGCAGAATCGGCCACCACAAACGTTGGCAGTGCCTGCTTCACCGTATAAGCCAGCGCCTGTTTGGCGAATTCAAGCAATTCGGCGCCACGATGATTTGGCAGCAGAGGGAAATCGGCCACCTGAATGCGACTATTGGCAGCCGTCGCAATCGTCGTAATCATAGTTAACTGATCCTGGTTCATTGGGACGGTGAACGCCCCACCATGAAAGTACAGAATTTGACTGGTAGGTGATTTTACCGGATCAATCGTGACGACTTGGCCGGAATTTGTCTGATAAATTTGGTTGTACTGGTCAGTATCTTTAAAAATGTTGACTTTTTGATTAGGGTGAAGAAAGCTATGGTTAACGCTTTTTCGATAATCCTCTCGCCGAAACTGCTTTAATAATCGTCGTGCGGCAAAGCTCATTTCAATCGCATCCCATCTATTTTTTATCTGATAAATTAGTCTGAATTCAAAAGTAATCGGACAGTTTTCGTAAAACTATCCAAAAGTTCACAAAATCTTCACAATTTATTCATCATTTGGTAACATCTTCAGGATATAGTATAACCTGTTGCATGGGAAAAGAAATTTACTCATGCCGCAATAAATTAAATCCCCCTTTAATTTAATTTATTACTTTTGTATTCATATTCTTCCCCTAGAATATAGGTATCGAGATAAGACATCCCCGTGTCTTATCTTTTTTAATCTCAAGAATAATTGGCCCCGCCTGATCAGGTCCCAGCTAAAGTATCCGGATTTCGGTCTCAAAGTTCAAGTAATTGGCCAGAGAGGGACTTATTTAACGTCTTTTTCAAAAAATCAAGCTTATTTCAAACTTTTTTGGCCCGCAATCCCTGATATGGCGGCATTTAGAAAAAGTTCACAAAATCTTCACATTTTGCGCATAATTTCGTTACATTTATTTGTTACATTAGAGACAGTAAAGAGATGCCAGAACCCATAATATCCATACAAGATTTCATGTTGCTACTGGCTTCGCTTTCATTTCCCCCTCAAATTAATAAAGATATTAGCAAAGAAAAGGTGACCCCACACCTTTTCTTTTTTTGGTTTTGGCCTGCATTTTCCCAATTCATGAGCAAGTACCGACCCATTTTCAACCCATCGTTCCAATCTTTTACATTTCTTAAGAAACTGTTTGAGATCTAAATTG
>NZ_AZFZ01000044.1 GCF_001435895.1 Lentilactobacillus parafarraginis DSM 18390 = JCM 14109
CTGAAATAAAGTTTTCAGACGGACCCTAGTAATTAGAACAATTATATAACATTTTTTGCAGAAAAAAGACGACCCCCGATCTTTTTGCAATTATCAAGGCTTCGTCCCTAAATCATCTTCAATTTCACGGTTCGGGTGGGGCTATTTGAATGGATTATAGAATCGCCCGCCATCCACCCAGAATAGGCCAACGCCAATCAAAATAAACAGTAAGGTCGCGGTCAACACCAAGTAATCTAATTTACCAAATTTCTGGGTCATGTACCAGGTCCGCCGCTTGTTGGTCCCAAAGCGTCTCAACTTCATTGCCCTGGTGGTGACTTCAATCTTGTCCATCGATGAAAACACTAGTGGAATCAGGATTTGTGAGCTGCGTTTTAACCGCTGCCACATCCCGGCTTTCTTGGACATTTCCAATCCCCGGGCTTGCTGGGCCAAACTGATTTGTTTAAAATCGCGGATCACATCTGGAATGTAACGTAACGATAATTCAACGGCATAACTGATCTTGTAGGAAAAGCCGATTCGGTTCATCCCGGCTGCCAGTTCAGATGGATTGGTCGTGAATAAAAACGCAAAAATCAACGGCACGATAAACACGTATTTTAATAGCATATTCAGTAAGTAAAACAATTCTTCCCAGGTGACCACGAAAAATCCCTGACCAATAATAACGTGACTGCTGCCATAGATTTGCGATCCATAGGCCGGATTGAAAACATACACCAATACCAAATTCAAAGCCGTGAAAGCCGCAATTGCGTACAAGAGGCCCCGAACTTGGTGCCACTTGAGATGGGCCGACTGATAGAAAAGAATGGCAAAGACGGTCAGAGCCAGCAGGTACCACGTATCATAGCTAACCATTCCGATGACTGATAAACTCAGCAGCACCAAAATCTTCGTCATCCCGGTTAATCTGGTCACCCAGCGGCCCCTTTGTGTCTCGCCAACGTCATATGATAACTGTTGATTCACCATCGTGAGTGCTCCTCTCGTAAGCAATAAACTTCTCGGCAAATGCAATTGGATCTGGTGCGCCAACCTTTTCGGCCAACACCTGAAGACTTAGTTGCGCCAGATGTGCTTTGGCGATAACCGCTTGATTCGTCAAGACCTTTGCTGGGGCGGCATCTTCCAAGACCCGCCCTTGATCAAGCACAATCGTGCGGTCAGCATAAGCCATCATCAAATTCATATCGTGGGTCACCATCAATACGGTGGTCCCCTGTTGACGATTTAAGGCAACCAGAAAGTCCATCATTTGAGCGTAGTGGGCAAGATCCTGCCCGGCGGTTGGTTCATCCAGGATTAGAACTTCTGGTCGTAATACCAAGGCGGCAGCGATGGTCACCCGCTTTTTCTGCCCAAAACTCAGGGCTGAAATTGGCCAGTTGCGGTAAGGGTACAGACCAGTAATCTTGAGCGTATCGAAAACCCGTTTCTTTGTGGTTTCCGAATCAACCCCGCGCAATTCAAGGCCCAGGGCGACTTCATCAAAAATCATCGTTTTCGAAATCATCTGGTTGGGATCCTGAAGAACGTAGCCAATCCGGTCAGCCCGTTGCTTCACGGAATCGGTGCTGATATCAGTGTCGCCAAACAATAGCCGGCCAGAAGTTGGCTTTAGAAACCCGGTAATTAAATTAATCAAGGTCGTCTTACCAGTCCCATTCCGCCCAACCAGCGCGGCCATCTCACCACGGTGAATGGTCAGATCAAATTTATCGAAGATCTTTTCTTCATCCGGGTATGCAAACGTTAATCCGCGAAGGCTGATAATCGGGTCCGCTTTTTTAGTTTCCTTTGGCTGGGGTAAATTCGCTACCCAACTGGTAAGCTGGGTCTGCTGATCAGTCGTTAAGTTCAATCCCACCAGGTCATCAAGCCGCTCAACGGCCCGAATATCAATTCCCGCGGCCTTTAGCGCCGTCACATAGAGCGGTTCCCGCAGCCCATTTTTTAATAAAATGTTCTGCTTTAGGATGTGTTCTGGGGTATCGTCAGCAGCCACGCGACCATCAGCGAGGATTACCATCCGATCAATCGGAATTTGAAGAACCTCTTCAATTCGGTGATCGATAATGATTACGGTCAAATCCTGTTGGCTAACCAGCCAGTCTAGCAATTTCATGGAGGCCCGCCCGGCAGCTGGATCCAGGTTTGCCAACGGTTCATCCAGCAGAAGCATCGGTTCGTTATCAATTAACACCCCTGCCAGGGCAACCCGTTGCTTTTGTCCGCCAGACAGATCCTGCGGGTGCTTGTTCAGTAATGCTTTCAGGTTCAGGCGATCAGCCCATTCAGCCACCTTCCGATGCAAGACATCGACCTTCTGAGCATCATTTTCAAGCGCAAAGGCAACGTCTTCAGCGACTGTCAGCCCAACAAACTGGGAATCGGGGTCTTGAAGAACGGTACCAACTTCAAAGGAGAGGTCGGTTAAGTCTAACTCAGATTGGGGTTTCCCATTAATCGTCACTTCCCCAGTCAATTTGCCAGGAAACTCTTCAGGAATCACCCCGTTAATCAAATTACCCAAAGTGGATTTCCCAGACCCGGAAGGCCCGGTAATAAACACCTTTTCGCCCTTGTGGATGGTTAAATTAATATGTTGGAGGGTGGGTGCCTCCTGACTTCGATACTGAAAAGAAACGTCTGAAAATTGAATCATTGGTTGTTGTTCAGTCATAGGTTATTCCTTTGTCAGTCGGTTTTTTTGAGTTTGTGTTTTGGCATAAGCTGAAATCAAGAGGGTCCCAACAATTCCGACCGACAATACATCCGTAATCGTTGCGGTAATTCCCTGAAGAAATACCTTGCCGGCAGGCTGTGAGTAAACAAGGATATCGCCAAGCGGGGCGATAATCCCCCAGCAAACAATATTGGCAACCACTTGTAACAGGTTAAACTGAAATAATTTCTTCTTTGTGAGCGGTTCGGTTTTTAGTTTTAAAAAGTTGCGACTAAAACCGATCATGAATCCAAAAATGGCATCGGCAACGATCCATGTCCACCATGGGTCTCCCCATGAAAGATCATTGAAAAGGTGTGCGAAGAACGCAACTAATGCCCCAACGGCGGGACCAAAAATAGCAGCTAAAAATGAAATGAAAGCTTCCCCCAAATCAATCGTGGTATTTGGAACCCCGGTTGGGATTGGTAAAAATCGCTTCAATAAAAAGACAATGGCAATGCCAACGCCGGTCGCAACAACCGCTTCAACTGACAAGCCCTTGGACTTTGTAGACTTCATCTAAATTCCTCCTCGAATTATAATGGCAATGATGCAACAACGACAATCATCTAAATAACTAATTCAAAAGAAAAACCAGCTCGTCACCAAGCTGGTTTCACCTCATGTATTAGCTTTTATGTAGGGCCGATAGAATCGCGGTACCACCCTCATTCAGAACTTCCTCACAGAAGTTCCCTCGTTCAGTTGTCTGCACACAACTGTAGGCGATAATGAGCCCACCACGGCCGCCTTGCATCCCGCTTGGCGAATATCTATCCGACTCCTGAACCATGTTCGTGACCCGTGCCGCCGATTTACACCACCCATCGGCTCTCTGAATGAACACAAGTCACTACTCATTCAATCATTGTCGTATTCAATATAGATAGGTTAATTGTAACGCCATTGTCGCTCCAGTCAACTCATTTTTATCGATCGCAAACCAATTAAAGGACAATTAGATCGCGGTTTGCGGTTGTCAGCCGTTCATTGCCGTCCTTGGTAATCAAGAGGTCATCTTCAATTCGAACCCCACCCTTTGTTGGCAGATAAATGCCCGGTTCAACGGTCATCACGTTATTTTCAGTGATCACATTGGAGCGCCAACGAGGCCCAAAGTTAGGGCCTTCATGAATATCCAACCCAATTCCATGGCCGCTACCGTGATTGTAGTACTTGCCATAACTTTCGTCGGCGATGTAATCCCGGCCGGCCGAATCAACCTGCTGACCATTGGCCCCGGGTTTAATCACTTGAAACATGCGCTCCTGAGCTTCGTGAACGGTCGCGTAAACCTTTCTAAGTTCGGCGCCGGGATCGCCAAGGGCAAACGTTCGGGTTACGTCAGAAGTATACCCATCAACGTAGTACCCAAAATCCACCGTCACCACTTCACCTTCAGCTAATTGCTTATCCGTCGCCGAACCGTGGGGTAGTGCGGACCGAAAACCGCTGGCAACGATGGTATCAAAACTGGGCTTTTGAGCACCATGTTCGAGCATCCAGTTATTTAACCAGTTGGAAACTTGACGTTCAGTGACCCCCACCTTTGCGTAGCTCATTAGGGCTTCAAACCCCTTGCTTGCCAGTTGGGTGGACCGGCGAAGAATTGCCACTTCGTTTGTGTCCTTGACCTCCCGTAGTTTTTCAATCACACCAGTTTCGGGAACCAGTTTATCACCAAATAGTGCCGCCAGTTTCCGATACAAAGCGTAACTTGCCGACGTTTCAAAACCGACCCTTTGATAACCCCGATCGGCCAACACCTGATGGGCAACATCATAGTAATCCCGCGTAATCTCGAGATTAACCGTCTTTGGCAGCGAAGCCTCCAAAGCCTCTTGGTAGCGGGCATCTGTGATGAGGGTCACCTGCTGGGGTGTGATCACGAGGCAGCCATCCCCATCTAAGCCGTCAAATTGACTGAGATACAGTAAATTTGAGGGATTTGTCACGATAAAGCCATCAAGGCCCAGCGCTTTCATTTCTGCTTGTAGTTCATTAACTCGTTGATTCAATCCCGTCACTCCTTGTTATCGTTAATCGCTATTTTTTTCGCCAGCACCCGCATTGGACGCCCAAATATGTTCGTCTGGGTGTCAATTTGTTGATAGCCTAATTTTTCATAGAGGCCGACGTGGGCGGTCACAATGTATGCTTGGTGAAATCCAATCTTTGCAATTTGGGACTCGGCATCCCTGACTAACCGCTGACTAAGATGGTGGCCCCGGTACTGCTCATTCACAAATACAAAACCAATGAACGGCGCAAGACCGGTTCCTTCAACAACGTCCTCCTTAACCACCGCACAGAAGCCGACTAATTGGTCTTCGTCGGTTAAGACGATTACCCTTTCCCAATCGCTAAATTGATCGTTCAGCATCCGCTTTGCCAGAAAAGCGCCGGCATTCCAGGATACTTTGGCAATTTGGTGGGCAAAGGACTGCCACAAATCATCCGTTTGATCGAGAACGTATTCCTGCATGTTGATCCCCCGTTTATCATATTTATTCCAAGTATAGCGCATCTAAATCAATAAATCAGGGGATTTCACACACCGAAAACTGCGATATAATAAACTCATTCTAAAAATCTTCAGCAAGGTGGGATAATTGTGAAACGAATTGCGGTTTATTGCGGGGCCTCATCTGGGAACAGCCCAATTTACACGGACGCCGCCGTTAAATTAGGTGATTGGCTGGTCGATCACGACTTGGAACTCATTTATGGTGGCGGCGGTGTTGGCCTGATGGGCGCCATTTCACGGCAAGTTCTCAGCCGTGGCGGATCGGTTCACGGTGTGATGCCAAAGGAATTGGTGGATCGCGGTGCCGAACTGGTTGAGTTAGCAGAACTATCCGACCTAACCGTCGTCAAAGACATGTCCGAACGCAAGCAGCAAATGATGGCCCTTTCCGATGGCTGTATTGCCCTGCCCGGCGGCGTTGGGACCCTTGAAGAAATTGCCCAGGCCTTCTCATGGGCGCGATTAGGCAATTACGGGGGCCCGTGCATCTTCTATAACGTTGCCGGCTATTATGATCCGCTGGCAACCATGTTTGATGATATGGCCGCCAAGGGATTTCTATCACAGGAAGACCGGAATAAAATTCTCTTTTCAGATTCCCTGGAAACCATCCATTCATTTATGGCAAATTACGTTCCACCAAAGATTCGCGGTTATCAGCAACCCCAATAATCGTCGATAATTAGCGCCACCCCAATAACTGATGACTATCAGCTTCTGAGGTGGCGCTAATTTTAGATCATTTGATAAAGGGGTTAGTTATCCAATAAAATCAACCGCGTCCAACGCAAACTTTCCGCCGGTAACGGTGACCATAACGTGATGCTTCCCCGCCGGCAAGCCCGTGATATGGGTATTTTCACCCCGATCACTTCCATGCTGGGGTTGATAGTTCCAGTCGTGGACCTGGCCGTCAACCGTCATCTGGAGCGTGGTTGGGGCATCCTGTTGACCAATCAATGAAAATCCGGTTCCTGAAAAGTCAAAGCTCACCCTTGAAGGAGTCTTTGAATCAGCAACTCCGTATGACAAAGTCCGATTCCACTTGGTATTTCCCAGACCGCAAACGTGATGCCAGTTTCCGGTGTACGTTAACCGGTCATCCAAGTTGTCCAGGCGATCATGGATGAGTGCTGACTGGGATCCGATTTGTTTGACATCAATCTGACTGATGCGGGTGTGGAAGTAGCCGCTCCCCAGTTTAACCCGACCGCTGAAACGGGGATTATCGGTATCCGCATAATCAATCAGCTTGTGGCCATCAACACCTGCACTCAGTTGATTGCCCACTGCCTGAAAGGTTATTCGATGGACAATGCTCAAATCAAGATTATCCATGTACGTCAACGCCACGATCTGATCATTTTTAATTAACTGACACGAACCATCGGTGAATAATTTGAAAACGTATGGCGCACTTTCCAAGCGCCCCTTCACATCCGTCAGCTCGCGAAGCCCAATTCCAAAGTAGTTACCCGTTGGGGCATTTTGCCAAGTATGGTCGTCAAACTTCACGGCGACCGTTACGGCATAATCCGTCCACCGGTCATCGCCAAACGTTAAGTTAGGCGCGTATGAATACTCCCAGTCTAGGGCGCGGTACTTTTCAGATATCATTTGCTGCAAGACATTTTGGCCATTTTCTTGAATCACTTCAAACGCGCCGCCTTGGTCGGTCGTGTAGCGAGGGGTGCCCCCTCTAGCTGCTAAATAATCATCCGAATAGTCAGCGTATGAAAAGTCGTCGGTATATAACGTGTCACCAGTACCCTGCAGAACGGCGTCACGATGCGGAGCTTCCAGTCGTTGGTAAGCCACTTCCGGATCATCTTTCAAGTCAAGGGTCGTCGCGGTTACGATTGAATGGGGCGAAACGAGGATCGTCACTTGACCATCGATTGGCTGGACCGTTTCACGAACCCGCTTTAACCGGCCGTCATACGCGTCTCCAGCGGTTTTGGGACCAATGCTCTCCCACACATCCAGTGGGGTTGCCGGACTTACGGCAATATTTTTAACCGTTACATGATACGTTCGGGCTTTAGCGCTGTCATTAACGAAAATTACTGAATAATTTTGTTTATCCGGTGCCATTAAGGTCATGTAGCTTGGGGCCTGTCGATTATAATCGAGATTTTCAGTGCCCCCAACACCGCTGTCACACGCGCTGGTCAAATAACGCCAAGCATCTTCAGCGTCCCAGCCAGCTTTGGCAAAGTCACTGAAATGCTTCATGCATTGCAGACCAACGTTATCAACCTCGAAGAAACCTGACCAGGGGCGGCTCGCAGCAATTAATTCCTTATGACTGTAATTAACCCCGGGATAGTACGCGGAAACTGCCGGCTGAAATAAATAGAGGCTTCGGCGCGAGTTGACATAGCTCTTGATGAGCCGGTTGGCAACGTCCAAACCACTCTGAGGACCCCCGATGCCGTCACCATTGCTGGCGTGAACCCGGTATTTACCGTAAGTCATTGGCGCAATCCCTTCGCTGTACCAAACCTCGTGATGATACTCATCCGCTAATTTGGTAAATGAGTGATTGGCACTATCATCAGTATTGTAGTGGAAACCAACGGCTGGAACCTTAACCCGCAGATCCTTATCTGCCACCATCTGATCGCCAAAGTTCCGCTCATAATTCTGGTCAGCGGCAATCAGCTTGATTGCGTTGTACTGGTCAATCGGAAACCCATCCGGAAACCCGCTCTGATCAGTTTTCAATCGTTTTGCAAACCATTTGATCCACTGATACATCGGGTGTTTGGTCTCATTACGATCAGGATCAACGTAATCAATGAGATAACCATACGCTTCATATGCGGCAACAATCGTCTTTTTATACCACTGATACATTGGTTCATAGACACTTTCGGGAACGTTCTGATCCGGATCATTGGTTTTCACCTGTTTCCACATTTTTCGAAGAAATCCCGGCTCGCCCCATCGCAAGATCGCTGTCTTTAATGATGGTTGAATCCTCTTAGCATCAGCAATTAGTTGAAAACCGGCTCCCCGACGGACGTTTGCATCCTCTTCCGCCGTTCGCATTGTCGCTGGTTCCGTTCCGGATGACGTGTTGGCATCCACGCCCATCTCAACCTTCAGCATTCGCATCAACGGGTGAGCACCGCCAAATAGAATTGCGAGAATTTTCTGGTAACTTTCCGGATGTTCCCATTTATAATCCAGTAAAAGCCGGGACGAATTGTTACAGCTGATATAGCCAAATCCCTTGAATGTATTAGCATCCAGCGCATTAAGATCCAGTTTAGCGCCATCAATTGTAAAGTTTGTATAATTCATGAATGTCCTCCTTATCAAAAAGGGGCAAAATCTCCCAACATTTTGGCAGACTCTGACCCCTCTGAGCTTCGTTATTGACCTGATTTATAATTTAACGGTAATTTGGTCCAACGTTTTCTCAGGTAAAAAGCAGCCGCCTTGGGTTGGCGATCACGGGTAAAGAGCCCCTTCTTATTGCCGTTAACCCGCATGTTGCCCTCAACAGTCTGGAAATCCGCAAGGTTCCACGGTTGTTCCCCGCGAATGAAGTCATAGGAATCAAATACCCGATCAAACATTTCTAGCAATTCAATCTGATATTCCTCACTCCACATAATCGATGGCAGCTTATGCAACCCGGGTTCGGTGTCGGCACCATACTCCGAAAAGACAACTGGTTTATCAATATCTGATTTTTGCCACTCGTCAAGTTCATCCCGCAAAGCGGCTTCCCCGTCAGAAATTTCGTAGCCCCACTTATGATACCAACCAGGATACCGATTTAGTAAGAAGAAATCCGGGAACTGCTTGCATTTCGACTTTTCAAACGTATCGTCTTCGTTTAACGTAAACGTACGGGGCCGTTTTTGCGGATCCAATTCAGCTGAGTCGTTAAACAATTTGGTGAAATACGGCACGGCGGAGTCCGTCGACGTATCCGGTTCATTGCACAGGCTCCAGGCTAGGACACTTGGATGGTTCTTATCCCGTTTAATCATATCCTTCACCTGATCAATATGCTTCTTGTACAGCTCATGAATCCAGTCACCATCGAAGAATGACTGATCCAGCCCGCCTAAGAAACTGGCGGCGGCCATCTTAAATCCAACCGCCGGCACCTCGTCAATGACGAGAATCCCTTCCCGATCCGCGAACCTGTATACTTGCTCATCATAAGGGTAGTGTGAACTTCTAAATGAATTTGCGCCAATCCACTTCATCAAATTCATGTCACGGCGCTCAACGTTGATGTCAAATGCGCGGCCGGCGTAGATGCTGTCTTCGTGGCGGCCAAATCCTCTCAGATAAACGGACTGATGGTTCACTAAAATTTCGTGCCCCTTAATTTCAATCGTTCGCAAACCAATTTCGTCCGAGTACGTGTCAACTGTCTGCCCATCCTTTATCAAGCTGATCTCAATGGTGTAAAGATAAGCATCCCGAACGTTCCACAGAGTTGGATCTTTGACGACAAGATCGCCGCTTTGACCCTCGCTCGTTGCGACCACCTGACCATTTTCATCGGCTAAACTCACCTTGAAATCCGCATCAGTATTAGCCGTAACGGTGTAATGGACGGTTGCCTGCTCATCACTGACCTCATAAGTGGTTGAATAATCGGTGATCCGATCCTTCGGCACCGTTAAAAGGTGAACGCTGCGATTTAAACCAGAATAGTTATAGAAGTCAAAGAAGGGCTTTGCCATTCGTTTCCCATTCTTCAACGTCATCGTATCACCGGCCGGAAGCGCGTCACGATGGAGCTCGTTATTAATCTTGACGGAAACCACATTGTCTTCCCCAAATTTCACTGCGTCACTCACTTCAGCGGTAAACGGTAGAAACCCACCTTCATGGCTGCGAATCTTCTGACCATTCACAAAGACAACTGCCCGGTGAGTAGCCGCGCCGAACCGAATTTGAATGTCCTGACCCTTAAAGTAGATAGGTAAGAAAAATTTCTTCGTGTACCAAAAGTCACCCGTATACTCGCGGGCATCCTTATCGGTAAAGAAATCGTTAAAGCTGGCAGGAACCGGCATCTTGATCCCATCGTTAAATCCATTCTGCCACCCCTGCTTCTCACCCTCTGAAGCCGGATCAAATTTAAAGTTCCATAAACCGTCCAACTTTTCATCGGAGCGGTAGTTGTTAATAACTGGGTACAACATGCTATCTTCCATTATAAGTAACCTCCATATTAAATATCTTTCACGTCTTTTGTGACTGTTTCGCAAGCGCTTTCTTTTATTACAGGTTAATTTTACTATGTTAGGAAAAATAATCAATGATTTTTAGTAAAAATTTTCTAAGAAGGAACATTATCCTGCACTGCGACAATTCCCCGCATCATATTCTCAATCACCATATTAGGTGATCAACCCGTCTTTTTGGCCCATAATCGTATCATATTCACACTAAGTCAGTTTCATATTTAGTAAAATACGTAAATTCGATTGACAATTTTACTAGAAAGAAGTTAAATTAGCTTGTAAGCGGTTACGTGGTTCGCAATCATTTTTTATCAGCCGCAAAAGATTCAATTTTAAAGGAGGAAAAATATTTTGAAACGAAAAGTCACTTGGCGCAACATATTCGGTTATGGTGCCGCCGATTTATTCGGTAATGGTGCGATGACGGTTGCTTCAACCTGGATTCTGTTTTTCTACACAGCATTCGGAGGCCTGTCACCCGTCCTTGCCGGTACCATTTTAGCCATCGCCCGGGTAGCGGACTCATTTATCAGTCCGTTGATGGGATACCTCACCGATCACTTCGGGGCCACTAAACTCGGCCGGAAGTTTGGTCGCCGCCGGTTCTTCCTGTTAATTGCCATCCCACTAATGTTCTTATACATCATCATCTGGGTTGCCCACATGGGATTCTGGTACTACTTAGCAACTTTCCTATTAATGGAAGCCTTTACAGCCTTAGTCATGATTCCTTACGAAACCCTGGCTGCTGAAATGACCGATAACTACGATATGAAGTCAAAGCTGTCCAGTTCGCGGATGTTATGGTCAGCACTGGCAACATTCTTAGCTTCATGGCTGCCAGGTCGGGTCTTTGCCATTATGGGCAAGAACAACCCCAACGCCTTCCTAACCGTCGGAATTGTTTTGGCAATTGTCTTCATCCTGGCAATTGGCCTCACTTACTTCTCAACGTTTGAACGGGAAACTGCCGGTTCTCCTGAAGAAATTCAAGCAATTATTGAGGAAAGCAGCACTAAGACCGGTAACCCACTAAAATCACTCTGGAACATGATCAAGGATATGGGTTCGGTCTTCCGCATCAAGTCATACGCGTTACATTTAGCAATTTACCTCTGCTCATTCACCGCTCGAGATATCATCGGTGCCACCTACGTCTTCTACGTGGTTTACGCTATGAAGAGTAACCCGACGGAAGCTTCTAACATCTTAACGTTCGGCTCAATCATCGGGATCCCATGTAACCTTCTCTGGCCACGAATTATGAGTAAACTTGGCCCGTCGAAGTTACTCCGGATTATGTACCTCACCATGTTCTTCACGGTTGCTTGCTACGCCGGCCTCTACTATGGCCAAGCTGCCGGAACCAGCTGGGGAATCATGGCCCTGTATGCTCTGCAAGTTACTTGGGGCATTTCCAACTCCGGGACCGGTTACGTTCCTTGGACCGTCTACACCTTTATTCCTGATGTTGATGAAATGGTTACCAAGCAACGGCGTGAAGGTGTCTTCGCCGGCATCATGACCTTTGCCCGCAAGACCACTTCAGCTCTCGCCCCATTCTTAACTGGGATCGTGCTTTCCGCCTTTGGCTTTAACGAAGCTGCCAAGACGCAGAGTGCCGGTGCCATGAACGGCTTGATTCTCTGGATGGTTCTTGGTTCAGGAATTATGTTATTAGCCGCTCACCTGATCACCTACTTCTTCCATCTTGATCGTCAACATCATCAGACATTACGGGCTGAAATTGACCGCCTGAAAGCCGGGGGCAAGATGGCCGACGTTGATCCTCAAACCAAGCAGGTTGTTGAAAACTTAACCGGCTTCAAGTACAACCAACTATGGGGTCACAATAACATCGTTTAATTACAGCAAATAAGATGAATCACCTGCCTGTTCTGATTGAAGCTGATCGGAGCAGGCATTTTTGTCCGACTTTTTGGAGAATTGAAAAATTCATTTTGAAAGCTGGCCTGTAGATATGTTACTATGAATGAGAACGCTTTCATATGATTCCAAATGATTTCACGAATGGAGACCACCCATGATTGATTCCGTTTTAAATCGCCTGATGAAAACCACTGAGGACGAAAAACAACAACTTAAAAGCCTTGAGGTGCACGATGATATCCCATCCGCCGCAATTGACCCCTCCCTCTCGGAGAACCGCCACGAACCGGTGTTAAACGACTACTTTTTCCGCAATAAACGGATCTATGTGAGCAAGCATAACCGTTACGCCCCATATCCCGAACACTCCCACACCTTCTTTGAAATCAACTATATGCTGCGAGGGTCCTGTGATGAGATCGTTGACGGCGAAAAAATCCACTTGGAAACCGGCGATGTCTTGCTGATGGATATTGGCAGTCGTCACTCGATTGGCTATTTGGGAACCAATGACCTTCTTATCAACCTGCTGTTTCGGGATCAAGACATTAACCTGGCCGTTTTAAACGACTTACGCAGCAGCCAAAGTGTCCTGTACGAGTTTCTGTTAAATCGCAAACTTGGTTCGTCAAACGGGCAAATTCGGCACCTGTTATTCTCACATCAAACCGTGCATGAAGTCCAAACAACTCTCGACCAGATCATCGATGAATACTATCTTCAACGCCCATTTGCAGACGCCGTGATCAGTGGGTACTTATCGATTTTGATTGCCCAGTTAGTACGCAATTATCAGGTGAAGGTTAAAAAGCAGGTATCGAAAACCCAACAGTTAGTGCTGAGCATTCTTCGCGATATCGACAATGATTATCGGACGGTTTCCCTGGAAAAACTGGCCATCAAGTACAACTATAACCGTAACTACCTCAGTAACATATTCAAGAGAGAAACCGGGACGACGTTTTCTGAAACGCTCACCAAGCAACGAATGTTGAACGCGCACATATTACTGACCTCAACCGCGTTGCCAGTATCAGAAATTATGAAACAGGTCGGTATCAGCAATAAGGCCTTCTTTTACCAGAAATATGCCGCGTACTACCAAACGACTCCCGGGCAGCAACGACAATCATGATAAATCGCACAATAGCGCAACGGCTCTTAAAATTGGCAGTCCCAACTTGGGGCTTTTTTATTTTGCGCTCAACGGCATCCTGAAATGGCCAAACATTCCTACAGCCGGTTCGGGGCATATTCACAGGTTATTTGGGCCGTCAAAATTTATTGGGAGCCACCCGAACAATCGTTATTTACCAGTAGGTCGGGGCTTATCAGAAATGGGATTCCAATATGATGAAAACGCTTTATTGACGATCCAATTATCATAAGTTAATCTGGAAGCTGAAATGATTGCCTCGCTTATGCCACTTTAACCGCGAACTCCTATTTTCTGGCATTTCAATTACTCACATCATTCACGACGAAAGGAACAAACCAATGACCCAACCTTCTCAAAGTTTACTTATGCCGACTCATTTACAAGTTAATCTGGTCCCGTTTGCCTATAACGTTCGCCACTCACCCAAATTTAGCTGGTGGGACCATAGCGACCGGGCCACCAGTTATCAACAGGCGTTTCAAATTGTTGTGGCAAACCGCCTTTATCAATTAGCTGACAAAACCTACCGCTTCGACAGCGGCTGGGTATCCTCAGCAAATAACACCGCCGTTTCGCTTCCCGACCTTGATCACGAACTCGCTCCAGGAGAACTCTACTACTGGCAGGTTCGAATCAAGGATAACGCGGGTAACGTCAGCGACTTTTCCGAACCCAATAAGTTTATTTGTGCCCAGGCGCCCGCCGTCAACCATGGCATCTGGTCGCCCACCTCACTATCGGTTGGCGAGAGCTTACCAACTCTTGGCAACGTGGCATTCCTGCGCAGCCCCCAGTTCAAAGTTGACCTGAAAAAGGTTGACACTGCAATTGTGACTGCGATCTCCAGGGGAAACGAACCGTTATTTGCCCAGGGAGCGGATCTATTTCTGAACGGGCACTCGATTGGGACCGGCTCGGCTCGGCCACAGGACAATTACCAAGGTGGCAGCAAAACCGGGGTTTACTACAACCAATACGACGTGACCGATCGCCTGGTCGCCGGGGCCAATGTTCTATCAGCCTTAGCCACGGGGGCTTCCGAGCGGCGCGCTTTCTGGTGCGCCCTCACCGTTTACCTGACGGACGGCACCCAGAAAATTATTCTCACGACTGACACCGGTTGGCGAGCATTGGACGGCAGCAGCGCATTTGGTGACTACGGCCTTAAAATTCGCAGTATTTACTTTGGCATGATCGCTGAAAATGTCGACATGCGTTATTATCCTTCAAAGTGGGCAACCGTCGACTTTGACGATCACGAGTGGCCCCAGGCAAGGACCAACCCTGAGTCGGTGATCAATGACCAGGAAATCGCCATCCCCTACCCCAGTGAAAATACCGTCCGAATCGAAAACCACGAACCAACCAAACGAATTCAGGAACTCGCCCCTCAAAATTATCTGATTGATTTGGGTAAAGAAATCATTGGCAGTCTAACCGTCAACTTTGATAGTCCGACCGCCCAACGGGTTACCGTTTTAATGGGTGAGCAGTTGGACCCAAATGGCCATGTCCGTCATCCACTGGCCGCTGGACCCGACTACCTCGAAAACTGGACGTTAGTGGCTGGGCAAAACACGTTCACCACCTTTCAAATGAAGAATTTTCGGTATATTGAATTGGTTGGCCTGCAAGGAACCCTGCATCCCGATGACATCAATGGCTGGGCGATGCAGCAGCCCTTCAACGAAGACGAAAGTGCCTTTACCAGTGATAATCAACTGCTGAACCGCGAATACGAAATGTCGAAATACACCATTAAAGCTACCAACCAAGATGTTTTTGTCGATTCGCAGGCCCGCGAACGCCGTCCATACGAAGGCGATCTGTTGGTCAACGGCCTCACGAGTTTTGCCGTTTCGTCGAACTATTCGCTTGATCGTCACTCACTGGACTACCTGATTGATAACCCAACCTGGCCGGAAGACTATAAGCTTTTCAACGTTGAAATGGCTTGGCTGGACTATCTGTACACCGGAAATCGTGACCTGCTGGAATCCCGCTATGAGCAGTTAACTTACAAGCTCAACCGCGGGAAGAGCTCCGAAAGCTTCGATGGGGCGTCACAGGGCTTCACGGGTTCTTTAAAGAACATCAAAGGGGTCGATAACTTTGATGAGACCGTCGGCTTGGTGACAAACGACGGCTTGATTGACTGGCCAATTCCAGAGCGGGACGGCTTTATTGAGGGAAAGTACAATACACCATTTAACGCCATCTTCTACGGCGCTTACCGGATGATAAGCCAAATTGCGAAGGTCACCGGCCATGATCAAGATGTCAGCTTTTACGAAAAACGAGCGGACCGGATCAAAGCTGAACTGATCAATCGCCTGTATGACGCAGAATCAGGCCGGTTCTACGACTCATTAAACGCTGACCTGACTGTTAATCAGCACACTTCCCACCACGCTTCGGCATACGCGCTGTGCTACGGCGTTTACAGCGATCAACTGATGGCTGACAAGCTCAGCAAATTCGTTGCCAACCAGGACCACTTTATCGGCAGTGTTTATTTCATCTACTTTATGCTCAAGGGGCTCATTGATGCTGGACATGCAGACGACGCCATTGCCCTTCTGACGAACCCAGATGATCGCAAGGATCAGAAGACGTTCGCGGCAATTCTCAACACCTTAAAGGCAACGATTGCTCCTGAGGCTTGGAGTAACCACTATAAGCCAAACATGACCCTTTCCCATCCCTGGGGCGCCACGCCCGGACTCACAATTGTTCAGGGAATTATGGGCATCAATCCGATTGAACCGGGATTTAATACGTTCCGAATCAAGGTCCGCCCGGGCAATCTTAAGAAACTTCAAGTAACCACCCCATCACCCAAGGGGCTCATCAAAGTAGCTTACCAAAGAAACGGATTCCAGGCCGAACTAGTGGTAGAAGTGCCAATGAACGCCCAGGCCGAGCTGGTTTTACCGGAAGAAGCCACCGATATCCAAATTGCCGGGGCTACCAGTAACCAGACCGCAAGCGCGGTTTCCACCTTCAACCTGGCCTCCGGAAAATACCGGATTTGGTATCAAACTATTAAGTAAAATAACAGGCTTTCCAAATATTCGGCACACTATTTATGAATATCGGCCCTTCGGAAATTGATATTAATTCGAAATCAAAAAAGGATTGATGATTACCACCGTTAACTAACGTGGCTGATCACCAATCCTTTTTTATCAAATCGATTATACTTGGACTTTATTTGTAAACTCTGACAAATTGTTTACTACCAGTTACATAATTGCCATTCTTCAACTGGTAACGCGTTGTATCGCCAAATTTTACAAGTTTCTTAGCTTTAATCACTGAAGACTTTTTAAAATGATGGGCGGCATTCTTCTTGGTAAATTTTATCTTTGAATGCGTCCACGTGCCTTTTGGATTAATAACCTGGAGCTTCTGATGCATCGCTTGTAAGTAGAGTTTGACAACGTACTTCCCGTTAGCTGTGATGTAACGACCATTACTAAGCTTGTAACGCTTAACATCATTTACGTTGGTGGCCACTGCTACAACTTTTAAAGTCTTTGCTTTAATCAAGGACTCTTTTGGCAGGTACTTAACTCTATTTTGTTTCTTAAAGGTTGGGGCTTTATATTCATAAATTGACTTAACCGCGACTACTTTGAAAGGCTTAACCTTTTTCACACTTGTTTTAGTAGTTGTCGATGAACTTGTCGTTGACCCAACCGTTGCCGAGGAGGAACTTGAACTTGAATTAGAATTGTTCGTTGGGTTCCCTGGCGTTGTCGGAACCGTTGCCGACCCACTGTTCGTATTCCCACCAGACGATGTCTCTTTTTTAGAAACATTGACAACACTGTATTTTGGTACTGTGATTGTATACGTTCCATCGTCATTCTTTTGATAAGTAACCTTGCCATCTGTCGTAATCCATTTATCTGACTGTGGTGATTCATATTGTCCATACGTAACGGAAGTGATTTTCCCAAAATCCTTCAGGGTAAATGTTGCATCACTATCTGATGTGCTTGCCAGTGCAATATTATCATCATCCCGTTTATCTGCAATCCCCATACTCTTTTCAGTATCAGTCTTGTACGTAATGCTTGTTCCCCCGAAATGTTTTTCTACAGAAACATTGTTATCTGCGGACGGCACGGCATTAAAGAAAAGAAGGTTTTTACCGTCTGCACCATCTGATTGCTTTGTGGCAATATCATAGCCTAATTTAGCCAGCATTTGGTTAGTAGACGCAATCTGAGCCGTTTGGGATCCTTCGGGAACAAACTGATTATTTTCCCAATCATACAGTGCATACCCGTCTTCGCTCATCAGATCATAGTAATTATGGGTCGCGCCACCAGCATATGCGGTCACAATTCTGGGTGCTGCATCGGCAAGTGTTGGTCTACCTGATTTAGATTTCAACAAGCTGCCATCTTCCATCACCATTGGAAGGTTACCACCACGATCATAGCCAACGGTTGTCCCATCTGTCGAAACATCGTGGCCGTAATTGAATAACTGTTGATAGTTATAGCCATAAAGATCCGCTCCAACCACATCCAGATCCGTCGATTCTTGCGAACGCATTTTCTCATTCCACCCAATCAAGTCAGCATCGGCAGGAATTGCGTTATTCACTCGGGTTATTACCGGATATTTTGAACTCTTTACCTGCTTAGCAAGATTGTTTGTATAGTTCCACATTGTCCAACTTCGAAAATCCGCAACCGATGAATTCGTCTGCTTAAATTTGTTCCATGCATCTAAGCTCGGTTGAGATTGAGGTATATCAACACCCATGGATGATCCATGTAACCTTGAAACCTGGGGTTCATTGGCAACTTGAGCACCAATTACCGTGTCATGGTGGCCATTTTGATTATTATAGTCACCAATATGATCAAAGACCGCTTTGATCGCCTTTCCCTCTTGGGATTGTAATCCCTGATCATTTTTATCCATCAGATAATTATAAATGCCCGTATAGCTGCTAGCATCACTTTTACTTAGAAACGGGGAATCCTTACTCCCCGCTTTTTTCTGAGCAATCGCATAATCATGAAGGACATAGAACGGCATCCGCTTTTCGGTCGAAGTGGAAGTTGTATCAGCACCAAACCATAAAACTTCAAGCTTGATATTCGCCTTTTGAGCTTGAGCAATCAATTGATCCAAATAGTCAAAGTTATATTGATCGGCTTTAGAAACCGTTAATTGAGGACGATGGCTCTGATTGCTATCTTTTGGCCCTGCTATGTCAATCTCATTATCCGTGTTCGATTGAATAACAAAACTGACTTGATCATCTGATTTAGCTTTGACGAGATCCGTCACATCGAAGTCATAATAGTTCTCTTTTTGAACTTTATCATAACTTGTTGAAACGACTTTCTCTCCAATGACATCCTTTTTGTCAATATCATGGCCATCATGTCCGAACGAGTTTTTCCAAGTTAGATTGTTCGCGGTCCAATTATTATTTGAAACGCGGTAAATCGTAATCGGTTGGGCAGTTTTACTACTTGCATACAGCCTTAGTCGAACACCATCCAAATTTCCATTCGGGGAAGGTAAATCGGATAATTTAAACTTTAAGAATGCCAGCGATTCGTTATCCGCTGTTTTCCCATCATTTAGCTTCAATGTTTGCTCTGAACTCTTATTCTCTTCATGGTTGGCACCACCCTGAATATAAGTTCCCTCTGACGCGTAGGTGCTCTTATCAGGTTGGATATCTGACCAAAGCAACTGTGAATTCACAACCGTAAAACCGTCTTTTTTAGCACGGTCATATGCCTGGCCGACCTGATCGATTGTGAAATGATACTTGGGATCATCCCTCAGTTTATCTGCCCTGACCTGAACGCCGTTATAGTAGAAAGGTTTATTATCGACTTCCAAAACCTTTTTCTTATCGAATCCTGACGTTACAATTTTTGAGATCGAATTGTTCCCTTCGTTGGTAGAAGCATTGACTTGATTTGTTGATAGCCAACCAATCGCAGATACCCCAGCAAGTGAAATAACTCCTAACGCAAACACACTTCTTAACTTCATGCCCTCGTCTCCTAACACAATTATAATTCGGGTTTAATAATTAGAGTTTATCAATCAATTTTTCACGCAGCTTCTTGGCTAACTGGTCGTCGTCCATCTCACGGTGCGTATTTGACAGCATCATTACCCGCGCCTCGGAGGTGGCCATAATAAGTTGTCGTTCCCAGCGATCCTCATCATCACTGTCGCCAAGGGTGCGAATATACTGGCGAAGGAATTTCAGCTTCTTGGCAGCCAATGGCATGTTGTCATAACCATCGTTGTCGTAAAAGTCGTACCACTTTGTTGACGGCTGATCCTTTTCAGCGCTCACAATGCCGTTCACGGTTTGATAAGCCTGATCGGCCAGTAAGAACGGTTTGAGGTAATCGTCAGGCTTCTTCGCGGATTGCGCTGCTTGATAGGCTTGAATCGTCAAATGAAGTGCCTGGAGCCCATTCGCTTGGAACAAGACGCTCAAATAGAAATCACCATAGAATGTCTTCAGATCATGGGCATTTAGTTCCAGCATCAGCTTTTTAACATCCAGAACTAATTGCTGCCAGGCCGGTAATTTAGGCGTAATCATGGCATCCAATTTAGTGCAGGTTTCATCCAAATCGGCATCGCCCACAACCCAACCGGCATCCGGCAATTTAGAACTATGGCTGACCCATGCTTTGATAATCCGGCGAATCAGGTATGGCGAAAATTCGTCACCGGCCGTTTCATCAGTATGCGGGCCGTACTGGATAATCGCCTGCCAGTACTTCTTGTACAGATCCTTAATTTCAGTTTGGTGATCACTGTAATACGTGTCAACGTAATCCCTTAAAATCGTCTCGTTGTCCCGTTGCTGATAATCAGCCAGCCAGGATTTTGCGGCTTCTCTGAGATAAAGAATATGGGGTTTAATACTCCCTGTGTTAATTAATTCCAGGGTGTCAAAGTGTTTTTCGCGAACCAGTGACAGCTGTTCTGAAACGAAAGCCGGACTATTTGGTAATAATCCCAGGAAGTTTGATGCCTGTAAATCATGGAAGGCAACGTGATAGTAAATGCCGCGCTGGCGGTTGTGTGGATTTGGCACATCCAAAATTGGTGAGCGTGGATTGTCCAACCCTTGACGGCGAGAAACCATCTTGCCATAACCGCTATCAGCCCAGATCTCAATAATATCGTCCGGGACATTAATTAATCCTTTGTTGTACAGACCGGTCAGCTCACCATAAACGTTTAGAACCATTGGGGCATCAGGATCAAGCTCTTTGACCATGTCATACTGCTCTTTAATAATCCCGTTAATGACGTCGGCAATGGCCTGATCGTCCCACTTCCGGCTGGTATCATCCAGCCAGAATGGCTTATCACCCTGACCACGAAAACCTAAACTGTAAATCGTTGGGGTACCCTTCTGCTCTAGAATGGCATCCCGCCAAAGCTTTCTAAATAAATCCGGATACTTCGTGAATGACGCGGTCAAATTGGGATACACCCTGGCAAAAATTTTAGCCCCAAGCGGCTCAGCATGATGATGGGCAATCATTAATCCAAATTCTTTAGCGGGGTTGCGATTAAGCTGAGAATTCTTATCCGTTCCCGGAACCACAACGTTACAGCCAACTCGCAAAGCAGTTTCAAAGATCCGCTGCCAAACGTATGTCTGGGAATCATGGTCCTTCCATCCCATAATTAATAATTCATCATTGATGAACCATGCCCGGTATTTAGTTGAATAGTCAGGTAAATGAAGGTCGAAGTTCGTCCATTCAATTGTCGGATAACTCTGGGGAAGGATATCCATAAAGTACCAGAAGTCGTCAACCTTGAGGATCTCCCGGGAAACTGCTAGAGCACCATACATCACACCGAGAGCAGTCTTGGCAGTGATACGAACCTTTTCAGGTGATATGAGGCTCACCTGAAAGTCATCTTCTTCTACGGGGACGTCAGCAGCAATTGTTAAATCAATCTGGTTGTCAGCACCCTTGGTGGTTGTCACCTTCGAAACATCTCTTTGCAGAATCATCGCCGCGTTTTTCAGCACCGGGTTGCGGAAATCAGCCGCAACAACTTTGGTGTTTTGAGAGATGGTAAACGTCTTTTTTGACAAACTAATTCTTCCTTTCTTACTTCAGTTCAGTTAACGAATTCGTTCAATAATCTTTAAATCATCCGAATCATTTGCCGCTAAAGATACAAAAGCGCCAGGACAGCCAACCGCACTGCCACTGCCGCTTTCATACCATATATTCACGTCACATCAATCATCGTTAATGGCCGATGTTAATCTTCGGATTTGCCGGAATCTGGTACGCCGGCAACTGTCTGGAAGACATCCGCTAACGACATATTTTGATCAGCAAATTTCTTATGAAGAATCAAATTTCGGAAATCCTCAATCGACATCGTTTCCGTCCGTTTGAACGGAAGTGCCGTCGTCATATTGTCACCGGCCTGATTCATCCCGGTTATCAACGTGATCACAATTCCTTTTCGACTGTCCAAGTGAACCGTGTAATGTTCATAATAGGAGGGAATGTCGTATGACCCCGTGAGTTCCTGATGATCCTTAAAGTAATTCGTGATGAACTCGTTAAACTTTTCTTTAGAAGCCAAAGCGGCTTTCCAATCCGTTTCATCATCCTGCTTTGCCATTCTAGCCACTCCTTTCATGCTCAAGACGACTTAGAAGTTAATTAGTTTTTGTATTCGCCTTTGGCTGATCATTCTTTTTCCAAAAATCAATACTGTCATACTTAACCCCGGTGAGGTCTTCACAAACGGCTTTGGTATGAGGATCAACATCCTTTGGACTACCGCCCTTTTGAAGACGGCCTAATTCTTGGGCAAGGACCTTAAATGTCTTCTTGCTCAAATGGAAACGGGCAGCGAAGAACATTGCCAATAGAATCATGAAACCAACCCCGCCGGATACGATAAAGATAATCATATCGGTTGCACTTTGAGGTTGTGAAACCGCGCCACTAGCTGATTGGCGGAAATGGGCAAAGTCCAATAAATAACCGGCAACAACTGATGCGAGTCCCTGACTAATCTGGTTAATAAAGGTCATTACTGAGGCGAACAAACCGGCTCGGTTCTTACCAGTAACCAACGTATCCAAATCGGGAATGAATGGGAAGACATTCCATGGTGCAAAGTACAGGATGTACAGCCCAACTTCGTAGAATGACATTCCGACGATCAGCCAAACCATCATGTGAACTGGGCGAGTGAAGGCAACGAATGCCCAGTTAGCCGCACTAATCAAGATTAGGGAGTAGCCAAACAGGTAAAGTGAGCGGTAGGTAAATTTAGTAACCGCAAACCCGGCAATAATCGTCACTGGAATTGAAACGATACTCAATGATTGTAAGAACCCTGAAACACTGGTCGACATCTTAAGCACATAAACAATGTAGTAAACAAAGACCGTTGAGAACAAAATCGTTGCAAAGTACGAACTTAAGTAAATCCCCATGTGAAGGCGGAAAGTTTTAATTTTGAAAGTTGAGAAGTAATTTTTCAACTCGGACTTAAGGTTGGGCTTTTGGCCGTTATTTTCTTCAAGGGCTTCTGCTTCAAGCTTCTTGGCTTCCGCCTTGGTTACAAAGTGTTCCCAAGTTGTATGGTAAGTGATCAAGATTAAGAAGAAGGTAACGACTGAGAAGATCACCTGCATTAAAATATATGGTTCTGGGGAAGTCTTTGGGAAATACTTGAACAATTGGGCAGGAACAAACTGAGTCAGCATCCCACCAAGACCGGCAATCACCATTCGGGTGGTTGACATCTTAGTCCGCTCGTTGAAGTTCTTGGTCATTTCATTTGGTAAGGTTTCCCAAGGAATCTGCAGCGTAGACATGAGGACGGTTACAATTAGGTAAGTAATCAGGTAGTACCAGAAGCTCATTCCGGCAACCCACATGGTAATTGCAATTAAAACGGCAGGGGCAGCAGCTAAAATAAATAAATGCCGCCGGCCAAACATCCGGCCAATTTTGTATTTATAAACGTTATCGGAAATGTTTCCCATGACCAATGACACAATGGCATTAGCCACCCGGCCAATCAGGAAAATCGTTGCCCCTTCACCAGCACTCAAGCCAGCAAATGTGGTGTAGAAGAACATTAACCAGGCTCCGACCAAGCCCTGCATTGAAATACTGAAGAACGAGAAAGCCCCAAATCCAAGGGATCTCATAATGCCAATTTTGCCACGACTCTTATAAATTCGCTTGTTGGCATATTCATCCCAACCATCGTGGACGGTTTGTTTTTGATTATCCATTTTTACCCTCCTAGGTATAATATTAATATATCACGAAAAAGTGAATCCGCTTACAACTGTGTATAAACCAGCCGTTTTATCTCTATATACCATCTCCATTGCGTTTGGAATTAAGCAATCGTCTTTTCAAGGAGTCCCTTGACAGCACGTAAACAAAAGAATAATAATTGCTGACGACGTGCTGGACATTTACTTAATCACTAATGTTCTGTACAATATAAATTGTAAACGCTTTAAAAAGCATATTCTTTGCGTTTTTTGACAAAACTATTGCAAAAAATGAGGTGATATTACGATAATCAACTTACCAGCGGACGGGACGCTACCAACCGACATTGTTTGCTCACATAATCGCAATCGATTTCACGACACGCCTTTTCACCACCACAGCCACCATATTGAGCTTTACCTTTTCATCTCCGGAAATGTCACGTTCTTTACAAAAAACGAGGCCTTTCCGCTTAAACGGGGCTATCTAATTGCCATTCCTGATGGCGTGTGGCATCGAGCCGTCACTCGAGATGACGTCCCTTACGAACGGATATTTCTCAACATCGACATTGACCTGATCAAGCAACTTTCAACTCCTAAGACCGATCTGTACAGATGTTTTGATGTCAGCGATCCCAAAGAAATTAACATCCTTAATCTCGGCAGCGACGCCTTTGACGATTACGTTAATTTTTGTGATGAACTAATTCCGACTCTGGATAAAGACGCCTATGGCAACGATATTCACCAACGCATCTTACTGGCTGAAATCCTGTTACTTGCCAACAAAGTTCATAAAATTAAGAAACAGCCCCGAAACATCATTCCCCCGTTCTTGGAAAAAGTCACCCACTTTATTGATGAAAATTTAGCGGATGACTTGAGTTTGGCTGCTTTTAGCAAGCATTTCTATTTAAATTCAACCTATCTTGACCGTTACTTCAAGCGGTACATGGGACTTTCTCTGCACCAATACGTGACCGAAAAACGCATTGAGCAGGCTAAACAGCTCCTGCGTGCCGGCAAGAACGTGACCGAAGTTTGTGCAAAGAGCGGATTTGGCAACTATAGTAATTTTATTCGATCGTTTAATAAACGCGTCGGCATTTCGCCAGGAAAGTACCGAACGAAATATCAATCAAAATAATCAGGAACTTTTTCTCAAATGGTTTGCGAACAAAAGGCATTAATCCAAGCGTTCCGCTCATGATTAATGCCTTCTGGTTTGCGATTATCAGGAACTGGTTTCCACTTTACAATTATGATCGATTGCGACCAAAGTTAAATACTACTTTCCCGTTCCATCAATTCAGTACCAATAATGGTGAGTTCCGGCACTTTTTTAGGATCCTTGACTCGATCCAGCAACATCTCAATCGCCCGCTCGCCCATCAATTCCGTATGGACGTGAACGGTAGTGAGTGCTGGGCTGGTGTACTTGGCGATGGCCACATCGTTAAAGCTGATGATGCTCACCCGTTTTGGCACGTTGATGTGGTGCTGCTGAAGAGCCCGTAAAACGCCGACAGCCATTGAGTCGCTCCCAATCATGAAGCCATGGGGCAGCGATTCACCAAGATCGGCAATGGCTTGACTCATAAGATCAAACCCCGATTCCGGCCCGAACGCTCCTTGATAAACAAACTTTTCGTTATAGAGTCCCTTACTGGTTAAATACTGATTAAACGTAGCAACTCGGGGATCCCGAACGTCCTGCTTTTCAGTGACGGTCAACTCCTGACCGGCAATCATGCCAATATCATCAATGCCATTTTGAATAAACCGATCAATAATCTTTCTAACCGGCGTCTCAAAGTCGCTGCGGATGCAATCAAGCCCGTATTCCAGATAATTTTCACCAATGCAAACAACTGGCAGCCCAAAGGATTGTAAGTGGGTCACTTCTGTCCGATCAAATTTACCGACCGCAATAATCCCGTCGAAATTCTTGATGCGGCTCTTATCAATTGATTCATAAGTAATCCGTTCAATCGAAGCCCCCAAGCTGGTGGCCTTGTTTTCAATGCCATACTGGATCTGAAGGTAATACAAATCCGACAGTTCCTCTTTATCAGTATGCCATTGAACAATCGCAATCTGCTTTCCTAACTTTGGTGTGCGTTTATTCCGCTTCTTATATTGAAGTTTTTCGGCAACTTCGAGAACCCGCCTTCTGGTATCTTCCCCCACGGAAAGGGTATCATCGAAGTTTAGAATGCGTGAAACCGTTGAAATGGAAACCCCGGCCTCGTTCGCAACATCTTTAATTGTTGTCATTGCTACCACCTATAATGCCTTAATTTTGTCGAGTACTTTTACCAATCATATTCCCAAATAATGATTGCTGGTTCCCTATATATACTGTTTCAGTTTACCACTTTAGAACAAATCCGTGAACAATTAGCTGACGGAAGTTTAAACGTTTTACAAAAAATCAAGAACCCCTTAATTTCTGAGTTCAATCAGAAATTAAGGGGTTCAATTTTTTAAATTAAGTTGTTAAAGATATTCTAGGCGTTTTCACTCGCTGTCCGGAGATGGTTATGAGTCATTAGCTTGATCAGCTCAATGACGGCGATCACCGTTGCAATGACGCCAGAAATCATGAACAGACTGTGGTCAGTCACACCAATGTTGATCAGCTTACTGACATATGGGCACAGAAAGTTTGCGCCGTTTGTTGCCAGCATTAGGACCGTCGTGGCATCGTTACCCATTCGCTTCGGGACGAAGGATAAGCCCTTCGAGAAGATGAACGGAATAAATAAGCCAAACGCAAACCCAACTCCAAACGCGCCGGCAACACAGCCAATTGCGGAATTAGCCGCGCTAATCGCAAAGACGCTGACGGCTTCAATGAGAACCGCCAAAAACAGGGTGTATCTTTTAAACAAGTGATAGACATTGCCGTAAATCATGCCACCAATAATTGTCCCAACTGACATGATAACAACCGCACTTGAGCCCACGGACAGTGAGCCGAAGTGATTTTCCAAAATATAGCTGGGGATCTTAACATTGACCGTCATGTAGAAAACCATCACAATGAACAAGACAACCCAGTAGTAGGCAAACTGGCTTTTGGCAGCGGTCGTCAACTTGGTCGGCCCACCGTCATGCTGCGCATCAACGTGGTCATAACGGACTTCGGGAACAAATAGGGCGTACAGAACCAGCAGTACAATTGCGATCAGATAAAAACTACTAAGCTTAGAGGCGTATATG
>NZ_AZFZ01000045.1 GCF_001435895.1 Lentilactobacillus parafarraginis DSM 18390 = JCM 14109
GGATAAAACTTAGGAACTTTAGACATTACGTAATTTGCAAACGGAGGAGAATTTATGAAAAATTATGGTGTCCTGAGAACCAAGGACTTCTTTATTGCCCTGGCGTTAACGCTCATCTGCGCGTTTCTCGGCAGCTTTTTAGGGGGACTGCCTTACCTGACGTTGATTGGGGCGTTAGTCATCTCGTTGATTCTTGGGATGGGGTTTCAGCTGTTTAAGAGACCAGTTGAAGCTGCCACTGAAGGTATTGGTTTTATTTCGAACAAATTTTTGCGTCTTGGTATTATTCTGTTGGGATTTAAACTTAACTTGATTGACTTGGCATCCGCCGGTGTCAAAACAATCGTCCTCGCGATGGTTGTCGTGACCGGAACTGTTTCGTTGACCTACTTCATTGCCCGAAAATTTGGCGTTGAAAAAGAGTTGGCAATTCTGTCTGCTGGCGGAACCGGTATTTGTGGTGCCGCTGCCGTGATGGGAATCTCTCCCCAAATTAAGGTGGCCGCCGACAAGCAGGATCGGCAACGGGAAAATGAAGTGATGGCCGTTGCGGTTGTCGCAATCCTCGGGACGGTGTTTACGTTGATTGAAATCGGCATCAAGCCGCTCCTTCATCTAACCCCGACACAGTTTGGCGTTATGACTGGTGCCTCACTTCATGAAATTGCCCATGCCGTTGCCGCCGGAAGCTCTGGTGGACCGGTAAGTCTTGACACGGCGATCATCACCAAGTTGTCACGGGTTCTCATGTTGGCACCTGCCGCGCTGGTGATTGGCGGTTGGTACCAACGAAGCACCCATAAGTCAGGTGACGGGCACCGCGGTAAGTTGCCGATCCCATGGTTTATGGGCGGTTTCATCCTGGCAAGCATTCTTGGAACCTTTCTACCATTAGGGGCTGGAATGCTGGCCGGACTGGTCAAAGCTGCCTACCTATTTTTAGGAATGGCCATGGCCGCCCTTGGGATGAGCGTGAACTTCAAAGTGATTTTCCAACGAGGAAAGGGCGCCTTCGCAGCCGCATTTCTTGCTTCCATCATTCTATTAATATTTACGATTATTGTCAGTAAATTCTTCTTTTAAAGTGAAACGATCATCGAATAAAGTGAAACGATCATCGAAGCGTATCGCCGACCATTTTGGTCGCAGCGATGCGTTTTTTTGTGAGAATTTAGCCGTCAAGCCGGCGATAATTTGTCGAAGTGGGCGACCCTTTACCTAACTTTACTATCCCTGGATAAACCGGCTGGCGAAAAAAATTAAGCGCTTCCAATTGTTTGTGAATTTCAACAGCAAGGCACTTGTATAGGCCGTCGCAATAGCATATTATTAGAGGTGGTAGCTGAGCAAGCTGCTCGGTTTAAGAAATTGGCCAGTTGACAATGAGTGGAAAATGAGTTAATTTGTATTTGAGTAAAATTTACTAAAATAAATATAAAGGGATGAAATTCATGCTTTCAGATGATGTAAAACAAGAGTTTAATGATAAATTTGGTTACGATTCTACGCGGGTCTTCTTCTCACCGGGCCGAATTAATTTAATTGGTGAATACACCGATTTTAATGGTGGCCATGTTTTCCCATGTGCTATTAGTATGGGAATTTACGCTGCCTATGGTGCTCGTGACGATAATAAGGTTAGAATGTTTTCTGCCAACGTTGCCGATCAGGGAATCGTTGAATTTTCATTAGATGATTTAAAGTATGACAAGGCGCATGGCTGGGCAAACTATCCTAAGGGAATGATCAGCCAAATTATTGAACATGGTCATCAATTAGACCATGGGTTTGACTTAGCCGTTAACGGTAATTTGCCGGATGCTGCCGGGCTTTCTTCATCAGCCGCAATTGAATTACTGACGGCCGAGATTGTCAATGACGTCTATGGCTTCAATATTGATGAACTTGATCTGGTTAAGTATGGTCAATTGGTTGAAAACAACTACATCGGTGTTAACTCTGGAATCATGGATCAGTTTGCCATTGGCATGGGTAAGGCCAACCAAGCCGCTCTCTTGGATACGAATACCCTGAAATACGATTACGTTCCCGTTGAAATGGGTGACAGAGTCATTGTCATCATGAACACTAAGAAGCACCGGGAATTACAAGATTCCAAATATAATGAACGTCGGGCTCAGTGTGAAGAAGCTTTGAAGCGCCTTCAAGTCAAGTTGCCAATCAAGACTCTCGGTGATCTTACCGAAGATGAGTTCGATGAGAATAGCTACCTGATTAACGATGACGTCCTCATTCGTCGCGCTCGGCACGCTGTTTTTGAAAATCAGCGGACATTAAAAGCAAAGGATGCCTTGGTTAACAATAACCTTGAAGAATTTGGTAAGTTAATCAACGCCTCCCACATTTCACTGCACTATGATTTTGAAGTAACCGGTAAGGAACTTGACACCCTTGCAGAGACTGCTTGGAAGCAGCCAGGTGTCATTGGTGCCCGAATGACTGGTGCCGGCTTCGGGGGATGTGCCATTGCGATTGTTGATCGTGATAAGGCGGACGCCTTCACAGAAAACGTTGGTAAGGTTTACGAGAAAGAAATTGGTCATCCAGCAGAATTCTACATTGCAGAAATTTCTGATGGCCCAAGAGAGATTAAGTAGTTAATTGAGAAGGAGAGGATATTAAGATGGCAATTTTAGTATTAGGCGGTGCCGGTTATATTGGGTCTCACACAGTTGATCGGTTAATTCAAAACGGATACGATGTTGCGGTTGTTGATAATTTTGTGACCGGCCATCGCGCCGCGGTTAACCCTAAAGCTCGGTTCTATGAGGGCGATGTGCGGGATAAAGAATTTCTTAACAAAGTTTTTGATAAGGAAGACATTGAGGGGGTCATCCATTTTGCTGCCTTTTCAGTCGTCCCAGAATCAATGGCCAAACCGCTTAAGTACTTTGACAATAATACCTATGGCATGATCAGTCTGCTGGAAGCCATGAACGCGCACAACGTTAAGAAGATTGTCTTCTCATCGACCGCCGCAACCTATGGTGAACCCAAACAAATTCCAATTAAAGAAACCGATCCCCAGGTTCCAACCAACCCCTATGGGGAAAGTAAGCTGGCAATGGAAAAGATTATGCACTGGAGCGACGTGGCCTACGGAATCAAGTTTGTTGCGCTGCGGTACTTTAACGTTGCCGGGGCCAAGGCAGACGGTTCCATCGGTGAAGATCACCATCCAGAAACCCATTTGGTACCCATTATTCTGCAAGTTGCCGCTGGCGAACGCGATCAACTAACGATTTTTGGTGATGATTACGATACCAAGGATGGGACAAACGTCCGTGATTACGTGCACGTGGTTGATTTAGCTGACGCCCACATCTTGGCGCTGAAGTATCTGCAAGCGGGTCATGACAGTGATGCGTTTAACTTGGGATCCTCAACCGGATTCTCCAACAAAGAAATTCTTGAAGCAGCCCGTGAAGTTACCGGCAAGCCAATTCCCGCAACAATGGGGCCCCGCCGAGCAGGCGATCCAAGCACCTTGATTGCCGCTAGTGATAAGGCCCGCAAAGTTTTGGGCTGGAAGCCGCAGTTTGATGACGTTCACGAAATTATTAAGACCGCATGGAATTGGAAAGAAACCCATCCAAAGGGTTACGACGATCGGAAAGGAAATTAGAAGAAATGAGTGAAACAGCAGTTGAAAAATTTGTTGATCTCGTCATTAAATCTGATTCACCCTATGAAGACGTCGACCGGATTTATGTGACGAATTTGATCTTTCGCTTAATTGGTGATGGGTTTGGAGAGTCAACTGATGATGCATCGCCAGTTGACTTGGCCAATGACTTGGTCGAGTTGGCAATCTCTCATCAAAAAATTGAAGATTCGATTACCAACCGCGAAATTTTGGAAGATCAGTTAATGGACCTTCTGACACCGATTCCTTCGAAAGTTAATCGCATTTTCTGGAACAAGTATCAACAATCACCGGAAGCGGCCACCGATTACTTTTATCGCCTGAGTCAAAATAATGATTATATTAAAACGCGGGCGATCGCCAAGAACATTTCGTATACGGCCGATACCGACTACGGCGATTTGGAAATTACCATTAATTTATCGAAGCCCGAAAAGGATCCGAAGGCCATTGCCGCTGCCGGACGGAAGAAGTCAACCAGTTATCCGGTTGGCCCCCTGGCAATTGAAAATGAGGGGTACTTGGGCCGCCTCGGCTATCCCGCCCGAAGCAATCATCGGGTTATCCGAATGATGATTGGCGGCCAGCCATGGGGCTTCCAATATTCACCATACGCATACTTTGGCGAGCACGCGATTTTCTTGAATCAGAAGCACGTGCCAATGAAAATTAGCCAGCAGACATTTGTCAATTTGACGGATATTATTAAACAGCTGCCACATTATTTTGTCGGCAGTAACGCTGATTTACCAATCGTTGGCGGGTCGTTACTGGCCCAGGATCATTATCAAGGCGGCCGGCACAACTTTCCAATGATGAAGGCTGGAATTGATCGACCGGTTGATCTGGGAATTGACGGGCTGAAGGCAGGAATTGTTAAGTGGCCGATGGCAACCATCCGGCTGCAGAGTGATGATGCAAACCAGGTCGTTGTTGCGGCGACTAAGATTGCGGACTCTTGGAAACAGTACTCGGATGAGTCGGTTGATATTCGCGCCTATTCCGAGGATGGCACGCGGCATCACACGGTCACGCCAATTGCTTATACGAAGGACGGTCAGTACGTCTTGGACATTGTCTTAAGAGATAATCAGACCTCTGATAAGTATCCTGACGGCATTTTCCATCCCCATAAGGATGTTCAACACATCAAGAAGGAAAACATTGGCTTGATTGAAGTCATGGGACGAGCAATTTTACCGGCTCGTTTGAAGACTGAAATGAAAGAGGTTGAAAAGTACCTCGTAGATGAAGACAATGAGATTGCTGAGTACCACAAGCCTTGGGCCGACGAGTTAAAGGCCAAGCATCAATTTACCAAAGAGAATGTTTCAAAGATTCTCGATCAAGAAATCGGGTTGGTTTTTGCCCGGGTTCTTGAAGATGCCGGGGTCTATAAGTGGAATGATAAGGGTCAAGCGGCTTTTGATCGGTTTATTGATCAATTAAAGTAATTAAAATGTGCTTAAACGGCCTCTCGTGACCGTCTATTGCCCACTTAATCAATTCAAAAGTGGTGGAGACAATGCGTCTAAATTGTCTTCACCACTTTTGATTACCCAAATATGGGTGGAATTTTGATGAGATCTTGATGTGCTATGATTAGGAATTGATCCTTTTTGGCACACGGCAATCAATTTTTGGTATAGTAGATAAAACGGGTACTGGAGGAATTTAGATGAAATTTATGGTATACAACGTTCGCGATGATGAGATTCCTTTCGTTGAAAAGTGGGGAAAGGATCATCATATCGAGGTTACGACAACAACGACGACCCTTAATACCACAACGATTCAAGATGCAGCAGGTTACGACGGGGTTTCAGGCTTACAAACGATTCCCTATTCCCAATTGCTGTTTGCTGAATTCAAAAAGTTGGGAATTCACTATCTCGCCTTACGAAACGTTGGGGTGGATAACGTAGACCTCCAAGCGGCAAGTGATAATGATGTTTTGGTGACTAATGTACCCGCATATAGTCCTGAAAGCATTGCTGAGTTCGCGGTGACGATGGCCCTTTTCTTAACGCGAAAAGTGGGATACATGCAGCGCCAGTTGATGGAACAACATGAATTTCATTTTGCACCTGAATTTATGGGGCGGCTGATTAGCGACCAAACCGTGGGGATTATTGGTACCGGTCGAATTGGCCGGCACGCGATTTCGATGTTTCGGGGTCTGGGTGCCAAAGTAATTGCCTATGACAAGTATCCTGTAAAGGAAACCAATGGTGAATTTGCCTATGTCAAGGATCTTCATGAACTCGTCTCTCAAAGCGACATTATTAGTCTGCATATGCCGGCAACGGCCGATAACTTCCACCTTTTCAATCATGAATTGTTTGAAATGATGAAGGACAACGCCATTCTGATCAACACGGCAAGAGGGTCGATTGTCGATACCCAGGATCTCATCTTTGCGCTTGAGAGTGGGGAAATTGCCGCAGCTGGTATTGACACATTGGAAAACGAATCGGCTGACCTGCAGGATTCGCGTTCAACCAAGAAATTAACCGATCCGGATGTGATCAAGTTATCAATGATGCCTAACGTGATCATTACACCACATTCGGCTTTTCACACCAGCGAATCAGTTAAAAACATGGTTAGTATCTCCCTTAATAATTTAAAGGATTTGGTTGCCGGGCAAAAGCCTGATGATTTGGTTAATTAATTAATCGCAACCAAGACAAAGGGACCCCCACGGTTGATAATCGCCGTGGGGGCCCCTTTGTCTGATCAGTTGTCAGTTACAATTAATTAAATTTTATAATCATCATCGGACATTGACTCGACGTTTCCCAACAGATAGCCATTTCCGACTTGTGAGAAGAAATCGTGGTTGGCAGTTGACGTCGAGATTCCGTTCATCACAACCGGATTAACGTCTTCAGCGGTATCTGGGAATAACGGATCCTGGCCAAGGTTCATGAGGGCTTTATTGGCATTGTACCGGATAAAGGTCAGAACATCTTCGGTCCAGCCAGTCTGATCGTAAAGCAAGTGGGTGTACTTTTCTTCGTTTGCATAGAGCTTATATAACAAATCGTATAACCAATTCTTTAAATCCTCTTGTTTTGGTTTCGAAAGCTGGTTGAAGCCAATTTGGAATTTATAACCGATGTAGGTACCATGGACTGACTCATCCCGCAAAATTAACTTGATAATTTCAGCAACGTTCGGAATTTTGTTGTGACCCAAGTACCAGAGTGGGGTGTAAAATCCGGAATAAAACAGGAATGTTTCCAAGAAAACGCTGGCGATCTTTTTCTTCAGCGGGTCCGGATTGTTCTCGTAGATATCACGAATCTTAAGGGCCTTATTCTGGAGGAATTCTTCCGTGTCGCTCCAGTCAAAGATTTCGTCGATTTGCTCAGGGGTATTCAACGTTGAGAAAATTGAGGAGTAACTCTTTGCGTGAACCGATTCCATGAATTGGATATTGTTAAGCACTGCCGTTTCGTGTTGGGTGCGAACGTCGTGGCGCAGTGAGGCCATCCCTTCTTGGGATTGAAGGGTGTCGAGCAAGGTTAACCCCCCAAATACGTGACCCACAACCCATTGGTGGTCGGTATCCAAGGTTCGCCAGTCACCGAGATCGTTAGAAAGGGGAATTCGGGTGTCTAACCAAAACTGTTCGGTTAATTTTTCCCAAGTCGCTTTATCGATCTGGTCATCGATAGCGTTCCAGTTAATTGCGTGATAATTTTCAGTCATGATAAACTCCTTTGATGTAGAAATAGTCGGATTGGTGCGATCCCTTAATGGATTCTATGCCATTTGGATATCAGCCGCAAGTAAACTTCGACGCTAAATGACACAGCTTTCACATTCATTTGATCCGACTTCCTGGTTATCGTCCGTGAATGTCCGGATGTAATAGATTGACTTAATGCCCTGACGATGCGCATAGTTTCTCAGAATATTTAAATCCCGGGTGGTCATCTTGTCGGTACGGCCGTCCTTCCATTCATAAAGCCCGGCAGGAATTGTCGATCGCATAAATAGTGTCAATGCCATTCCTTGATCGACGTGCTCCTGAGCAGCGGCGTAGATGTCGATGACTTTTCTCATATCCATGTCATAGGCTGAGGTGTAGTAAGGAATTGTATCGTTAGACAGGTAGGGTGCCGGATAGTAAATTTTGCCAATCTTTGACTCCTGGCGCTCCTCGATCCGATTGATGATCGGGTGGAGGCTGGCAGTGGTGTCATTGATGTAAGAAATAGAGCCGTTAGGAGCAACCGCTAAGCGATTTTGGTGATAGAGGCCATCCTTCATTACAGCGGCTTTTAAAGCTTCCCAGTCGGCTTTAGTGGGGATCTGAACACCATCAAAAAGGTCTTTAACTTTATCCGTTTTCGGAGCGTAATCGGTGTTCAAATACTTGTCGAAGTACGAACCATCGGCATAGGCGCTCTTATCGAAATTAATAAACGTTTCGTTGCGTTCCTTAGCGATCTTGTTAGAGGCAACTAAGCTCCAGTAATTTAATAGCATGAAGTAGACGCTGGTAAATTCAATGGATTCTGGCGAACCATAGTGCATGTGATGTTTGGCAAAGTAACTATGAAGCCCCATGGCACCGAGGCCGATTGAATGCGACTCGCGGTTCCCTTTCTGAATTGAAGGGACAACGTCGATGTTGGAATGGTCGGTCACAAAGGTCAGTGCGCGAACCATTGCCTCAATTGAGCCGCCAAAATCTTTGCCGTTCATCATGTTGACAATGTTGGTGGATCCCAGATTACATGAGATGTCTTTTCCCAATTTGATGTAGTGTTGTTCGTTGTCGACCGTGGAAGGGGTTTGAACCTGCAAAATTTCTGAGCATAGGTTACTCATCACAATGCGGCCGGCAATCGGATTTGCCCGGTTGGCGGTGTCGATGTTGATAATGTAAGGATAGCCGGATTCCTGCTGAAGCTTACTGATTTCGGTTTCCAGGTCCCGGGCTTTGATCTTTGTTTTTTTGATCTTGTCATTAGCAACCATCTTATCGTATTCGGCTGAAATATCCACGTACGAGAATGGAACCCCGTATTCTCTTTCAACATCGTAGGGACTAAATAGATACATGTCGGCATTTTGTTTGATGAGGTCATAGAATTTATCCGGAACGGTCACGCCAAGCGATAGGGTTTTTAACCGAATCTTTTCGTCGGCGTTTTCCTTTTTAGCCCCCAAGAAAGAAATAATATCTGGATGAAAGACAGAAAGATAAACCACGCCGGCGCCTTGGCGTTGGCCCAACTGATTGGAATAAGAGAAGCTGTCTTCCAATAACTTCATCACCGGAACGACCCCTGAAGCGGCCCCTTCAATGTGCTTGATGGGGTCCCCGGCTGCTCGTAAGTTGGAGAGATTGATGCCAACACCGCCGCCAATCCTGGATAATTGCAGGGCAGAATTAATCGTTCGGCCAATTGTGTTCATGTCGTCGGTCGACTGAATCAAGAAGCAGGAAACAAACTCGCCTCGATTTTCGCGGCCGGCGTTCAAAAAGCTCGGAGTTGCCGGCTGATAACGCTGGTGGACCATTTCATCTGCTAGGCGCATGGCCAATTTTTCGTCACCATCCGCAAAGAACAAAGCGTTGGCGGCAACCCGATCCAAGAATGTTTCGAGATAGGCGTCGTTATCATTGGTTTTTAAGGCATACTGTGCGTAAAATTTGTAAGCGGCCATAAACGATTTGAAGTGAAAGTCCTGATTGTTTAAGTATGCGTACAATTCCTCGATGAAGGCCATATCATATTTTTTAATAAAGTCGGCCTCGTAATAATGATGATTAATCAGGTAATCGAAGCGGTCGGCAAGGCTGGCGAACGTGACCAAGTTAGGGGTGACGTTTTCCTTGAGGAAGGCAGCTAAGGCTTCCTGATCCTTCTGTAAGGGGATCTGATTGTTAACGGGGATGTTGATTTGGTTGTTAAGATCGAAATAGGAAACATCCTTGAGATTATGAAGGGACATAGTAAACCACACTTTCTATTTTGTTGGAATAAAATAAGCGAAGCCAAAATTGGTTCCGCCATCACTCATTAATCAGTATGTTAGAATGGATAAAGACTAACCAGCAATTTTTTGAAGAACATCCGGGCGAAAACCGCTGAAGGCTTCTTTGCCGTCAACGTCAACTACCGGCACAGCCTGAAAGCCGCGTTCTTTAAGGTAATCAATGTATTGTGGTTGTTCGTTGATATTATGTTCTTCGAATGAAACGTTATGTTCTGTAAGATAACGCTTTGTCATCTTGCACTGCATGCAATTATTTCGTGAATAAACGGTTACTTTTGCCATAATGAGGCACCCCACTTTTTTAAATTCATATTTGATTGATGATTCTAGTTTACACTAAACTTACAAAAAATCAACGGATTGACACAAGATATTGTGATTAAAAACGGATTTGCCACTAAATATGGGTTATCCGCTTTCAATCCCGTTCTAAGGAGATTATTCATGACTAACGATCAATTTTACTATTCTGAGCACCCAGACGTTACCTCCGATCCAATCACTTGGGAATACACCCTATTAGGACACAACTTTGTGTTCACTTCAGACAACGGAGTGTTTTCTAAGCACCGGGTTGACTATGGCAGCCGGGTCCTGTTAGAAAATTTCCGGACATCCCAACTGCCAGCCGGTAAAATTTTGGATATGGGCACCGGCTACGGGCCAATTGGACTTGCCATCGCCAAGATACTGCCTGAGCGAACGATCGATATGGTCGACGTCAACGAAATTGCGCTTGCGCTTGCCAAAAAGAACGCCGTGGCCAACCGGGTTAAAAATGTTAGTATCTTTTCCAGCAACGTTTATGAAGCTGTTGAGGGAAACTACGCCGCGGTTGTCACCAATCCGCCGGTTCGCGCCGGTAAAAAAGTCGTTGACGCGATGATCACTGGCGCCCTGCCACATTTAGTTGCGGGAGGAACCTTAACGGTGGTTTTGCAGAAAAAGCAAGGGGCTCCGTCGGCGAAGAAACTGATGACCCAGTTATTTGGTAACTGCCAGATCTTAAAACGTGACAAGGGTTACTACATCTTAGAAAGTACCAAAACCGGCGCGGCCTAAGCGGTTGCGAATCGTGATAACAAGAGGAGTAATATGACGCAGACGAATGATCAAACTTATATGAAAGCTGCCCTAAACGAGGCCCTTCAAGCCTACATGATCGGGGAAGTCCCGATTGGCGCCGTAGTGGTTAAGGACGGCCAAATTATTGGTCGGGGGCACAACCTGCGTGAACACCTAAACGACGGGGTTGCTCACGCCGAGATTATGGCGATCGAAGAGGCTTGTCGAACGCTGCGCAGCTGGCGGCTGATTGACTGTGAGCTTTACGTGACCATTGAGCCGTGCTTAATGTGTGCGGGGGCAATTATCAACTCGCGAATTAAACGGGTGATTTTTGGCGCTCGGGATCAGAAAGCTGGGGCGGTTGCCAGTTTGTATGAAGTCATGGCTGATGCCAGATTAAATCACCAAGTGACGGTGACCGAGGGAGTCCTTCAAACCGCCTGTTCACAGATTATGAAGACTTTTTTTCGAGCCGCCCGAAAAAGAAAAAAACAAAAGTGACTGGTATTTTAAACCAAAATACGATATGATAGTTAATGCCGCAAGGCCCTGAGGCAAGGGTCGGGTTACGAACTGTGTCAGATCCGGAAGGAAGCAGCACTAAGTATCATCGATCTTGTGCCTCTTGATTATGACGATTAAACTCCCAGCAGATGTCAGTGCTGGGAGATTTTTATTTTTGGGATTAATTTGAGGTAATCATTGACAGTGTGCGGCTCGGATTTGGTGAGTTCAGCTGGCGATTTTTGAAAATTTTGGATTTTTTAATTCCATTAACGTTTGGTAAATTGGTTGGCATTATTTGGCATTTCAGCATATAATTATTTAAGTGTTTTATGACAAGTTTTCACGACTGAATGGATCAATTAGCTGGAGGATTAAGAATGAGCTATCAGGCATTATATCGGGTATGGCGGCCCCAGCGGTTTGATGAAATCGTTGGGCAGTCGATTATTACCCAGACGTTGAAAAACGCAATTTTAACCAAACAAATTAGCCATGCTTATCTTTTTACCGGTCCCCGGGGAACTGGTAAAACTTCCGCTGCCAAAATCTTTGCGAAGGCGGTCAACTGCCACTATCTAAAAGACGGCGAACCGTGTAATGAATGCGAGACGTGTCGGGCAATCAACGAGGGTAGTTTAAGCGACGTGATTGAAATTGATGCGGCGTCAAACAACGGCGTTGAAGAGATTCGCGATATTCGCGACAAGGTGAAGTACGCGCCCACGAAGGCTGATTATAAAGTTTACATTATTGATGAAGTTCATATGTTATCAACCGGTGCGTTTAACGCTCTCCTGAAAACACTGGAGGAACCGCCGGCAAACGTGATTTTCATTTTGGCGACGACCGAGCCTCATAAAATTCCGGCGACAATTATTTCACGAACCCAGAAGTTTGATTTCAAACGGATTCGTCCCCAAGATATTCTAGAGCGGATGGCCTATATTCTTAAACAAAAGCACATCGATTACGATGATAAGGCCCTTAAGCTGATTGCCAAAGCCGCTGAAGGCGGGATGCGGGATGCGCTGAGTATCCTGGATCAGGCAATGTCGTACGGCGATGACCAGGTCACATACAAAAATGCGCTGTTGGTCACCGGTAGCGTGACCAACGAACTGCTAACCACCTACGTTGAACAAGTGATTCAAAAGGATACCAAGAGCGCGCTAATCACTATTCAAAAGATTTTGGATGATGGCAAGGACGCCAGCCGATTTGTTGAAGACTTAACCAGTTACTGTCAGGATATCTTGCTGTATCAGCAGGACCCCCAAATTGTTGAACAGATGGAACTTGGCGTGGTTGATGACAAATTTAAGCAACTTACCAGCCAGATTTCCGATGATCAGATTTACCAAATGATTAACGAACTGAATGATATTTCAAATTCACTGCGGTTTACAGCCCACCCGGATGTCTATCTGCAAGTCCTAACGGTCAAAATTACCCATTTAGATCAGACAGCTGCTTCACCGGCAGTATCCAGTGAGAAGGCGGCTCAAACCGAACGGGTCGAAGATAAAAAAATTGATCGGCTGACCAATAAAATTAATGATTTGCAACGAGAGATTGCTGAACTGAAAAAGACCGGAGTCACGGCAGCAACGGGTGAGCCGGTTGAACCGGCCACCCCTAAACCAGCTGCTAAGGCGGCCAACGCCCACATTGAGCTGACAAAGATCTATCCGATTCTTGGCAGCGCAACGAGGAAGAGTCTCAATGAATTCCAACAGGTTTGGCCGGATTTGATGAATACACTCTCGGTCACCCAACGGGCTGTGATGCACGTTTCCAAGCCGGTGGCCGCCAGCCCCGATGGCATTATTGTGGCGTTTGAATACCCAATTTTCTACCAAAAAGCCCAGGCGGACCGGGAACTCTGTGACGCATTGGAAAACAACTTGGATCGGCTGGTTGGTAAGTCACCAACGATTGTTTTTGTGCCAAGTAATCAATGGCCGACAATTCGCCGCGATTACTTGGCTAATCACAAGGCTGAGTTGAAGTCCGGGTCGACTGAGTCCGAGTCGGCTTCAGATGATCAGCCAACTGATAAACCAGGCCCGGCCCCGGATGCGCCCAAACCGATTGTGGCTAAGGCGGCCGAGTTATTTGGCAAGGATATTCTAGATATTAAAAATGATTAATAAAAAAACGGAGGATAACTCACTATGATGAATGGTATGAATATGAACAAAATGATGAAGCAGATGCAATCAGTTCAGACAAATATGAAGGCTGAACAGGAAAAGTTAAACGCAACCAGCTTTACTGGCAAGGCCCCAGACGACATGGTTGTTGTCACGTTTACCGGTGATCGGAAGATGACTGACATGACGGTCAAGCCCGAGGCAATTGATCCTGATGATCCGGATATGCTGTCAGATTTGGTGATTGCAGCCGTTAATGATTGCATGACAAATATTGAAAAGGCCACCCGGGATTCGCTTGGTAAGTACACAAAGGGTCTCCCAGGAATGTAAACCGCTTTTTAAGGAAGGTAAACTATGCAGTATCCCGAACCAATTGCAAAATTAATTGACAGTTATATGAAATTACCCGGGATTGGGAATAAGACGGCGACGCGGCTGGCCTTTTATACGGTGGACATGAACGAAGATGACGTCAAAGCCTTCTCCAAGGCGTTGGTGGCAACGAAGAATGAACTGCATTACTGTTCAATCTGTGGGAATTTGACCGATGAGGATCCGTGTGAAATTTGTCGGGATAAAACGCGTGATCAATCTCAGATTTTGGTTGTTGAGCAGCCCAAAGACATTATGGTAATGGAAAAGGTTCAGGAATATCACGGCCTGTACCACGTCCTTCACGGTGTTTTATCGCCAATTGAAGGCAAGGGGCCCGAAGATTTAAATATCAGCAGTCTCATCAAGCGATTACAGAAGAATCATGAGGTTAAAGAGGTCATTGTCGCGACCAACGCAACTCCCGAAGGAGAAGCAACCGCGATGTATCTTAGTAAATTAATTAAGCCGGCTGGCATTAAGGTTACCCGACTGGCTCATGGCCTATCTGTGGGAACCGACATTGAGTATGCTGACGAAATGACTCTGTTTAAGGCAGTTCAGGGCCGAACCGAAATGTAAGGGAGATGAACAGCAGATGTTTTTTGGCGGACTTAGAAAGCAAAATGTCAAATCGGATTATGATCAACGACTACTGGATCTGATTAACGCCCTCAAGGAACAGTGGGACCATGCTGTTCAAACCCAGGATGCCGTGGCGGATAGCGATCTTGAGATGACGGCTGAAACGGCGCTTGCAAAGCAGAAATTCTTCTTTATTTATCAAGAAGCCCGAATTCGGAAAATTAAAAATGATCACATCCAACCTTCGGTTATTAGCTATGATCACGATGATTTTCAATAGGAATCGTCACTCGTTGTGGTGAGCTGACTTGTTGTTGCAGTGATGGATTCGGTAAAATTGTAACTGCTTCATGGCTGAATTTCACGGTTGTTGGTCTTAAGAACTGGGCTGAGACAAAATCATTGGTTTGCCTTCAGCCCAGTTTTGGGTTGGCTTGATTTAGTCCGGTGACGGCTTGTGGATAGACATGAGAAAAGAGTTACAGTACAATTAACGTATTATTAAGAAGTGAGGGAAAATTGTGGCAGGCATGTTTATTACTTTTGAAGGGTCTGATGGTGCCGGCAAAACGTCGGTGATGAATCAGATTGGTGCTATTTTCCAGAAGGAGCTGGGAGATCAGTTATTGGTAACGCGGGAACCAGGCGGCAATAAAATTTCAGAGCAAGTGCGCCGGGTCATTCTTGATCGCGAGAATACCGACATGGATTACCGAACTGAGGCCCTACTTTACGCCGCAGCCAGGCGACAACACCTGGTAGAAACCATTTTACCCGCGCTTTCTCGTAATCAACTGGTTCTGTGTGACCGATATGTCGATAGTTCGGTGGCTTATCAAGGAGCCGGCCGCGAAATCGGCATGCAGGCCGTTGCCAAAATGAATGAATTCGCAACTGAAAAATTAACCCCAGACAAGACCATCTACTTTGATATTCCTGTTCAGGTGGGGTTGACGCGGATTGCGAAGCATCGTGACGCCAGCAAAATTGATCGCTTAGACGTTGAAACCACTGCTTTTCACAATCGCGTTCATGATGGTTACATGGCAATTATCAAGCAGGCGGGGGACCGATTTGTGGTCATTGATGCCACCCAGCCGATTGCCAGCGTGGTTGCCGCCACGGTTAGCGCCATTCGCCAAATTGCCGCTGAATACTTTTAAGGAGTGTTAGCCATGAAATTAGTTATTGCCATTGTTCAAGATAAAGACGCTAATAAATTACGTTCGGTGTTTGTTGCCCACGACATCGTTGCCACCCGGTTTTCAACTACGGGTAGTTTTTTGCGTTCAGGGAATACGACTTATCTGGTTGCCGTTGATGATGATAAAGTTGATTTGACCCTTCAATTAATTAAGGAAACCTGTTCTGCCCGCCAGCAGTTTATGACGCCCCCTGTCAGTCTCAATGGCGACACGGCGGAACATACCTTTCCAATTGAAGTCCAAGTTGGTGGTGCGACCGTGATGGTGCTGCCAATTGAATCGTTTCATCAATTTTAGAGGACGCGGATGACCGAAAATATCGTCACAATTGCAAAAACAAAGCAACCCCAACTGTTTCAGCAGTTCATGCAGTTAATTCAAAAAAATGAGCTGTCCCACGCTTATTTATTCACGGGTGAGGATGGTGCGGGTGAGGACGCAGTTGCGATGGGCGTTGCAATGCGGCTGTTTTGCACCAACGTCACCGATGGCTATCCTTGTGGCAAGTGTCCAGAATGTACCCGGATTATGAACCATGATCATCCAGACGTGGTGATGACCCGGCCAGATGGATTAAGCATCAAGGTGGATCAAATTCGGCATGTGAAAAGTGAATTCACCAAGAGCGCAATGGAAGGCTCAAAAAAGGTCTTCATTATTTCTGATGCCGACAAGATGACAACCGGTGCTGCGAACAGTCTGTTAAAGTTTATCGAGGAGCCTACCGGTAATGTCGTTAGTTTTTTGATCAGCCGAAACCGAAATTTGATTCTGCCGACAATTGTTTCAAGAACCCAGGTGGTCGAATTCCCAAGTATTCCCCACGAGTTGATGGTGGCGGAATTACAAAGGGCGGGTGTCGTTCCAAGTCAAATTAATTTGCTGATGACAATGACTAATAGCTTAAGCGAAATCAAGCAATGGCTGGCTGATGGCTGGTTTACTTCATTGGAACAGGTGGTTTCTAAATGGTTTTCTTATCTGGTGAAAGATAATCCAATGGCCATGCCATACATTCAAATGTCATTGATGCCATTGGCCACCAGTAAAGCCCGTCAACAGGTGGTTTTGACCATGATGATAACCATTTTTGATGAAGTTCTTGAATTGAAATACGGAACGCTTACCCAGCAAAATGTGAAATTTCCAGATATTGCTGCCGAAACCAGGCAAGCCGCTAACGAATGGTCTGCCGATCAATTGATGGCGATGCTTGACAAGCTATTGGATACGAGTCGCAGTGTCATGGTGAATGTGAGTTTTCAAAACATCGTTGAGTCGGTCACGTTGGAAATGTTAGCGATTATTAAGGCGTAGAATTAAAGGGTGAAAAAAGTGGATAGTCAAAGTTTATACGATGAACTCAAGGAGATGGATCACCGCCTGAAAGTGACAACCGCGGAATTTTCTCAGCTTCACGAGTCGTTGGTTGGATTGATGGAAAAGAATGCGGAATTAGAGATTGAAAATCAGCATTTGCGGGATCGGGTTAACCAGCTTACCGAAAAGATGGGAAACAATTCACCCCAGTTATCAAAGTCCAGAAAGAACCTTGAAAAGCTCTATAACGAAGGGTTTCATGTATGTAGCTCATACTATGGCAAACGACGAGAAAATGGGGAAGATTGCATTTTCTGCACTGAAATTATTTACGGTCGAAGGGACTAATCATTAAGTGAAAAATCAACGAAGTTTTGATACAAAAACTGAATTTGGCACGTTGTTTTTGGTGCCAACCCCGATCGGCAACTTAGGTGATATGACGTTCCGGGCGGTGGACGTGATGAAACGAGCAGATCTGATTGCCGCTGAAGATACGCGCAATACCCAGAAACTGCTTAACCACTTTGAAATTGAAACAAAACAGATCAGTTTTCACGAGCATAATACGGCTCAGCGGATCCCTGAATTGATTGAGAAGCTCAAAAATGGGTTAACGATCGCCCAGGTGAGTGACGCTGGAATGCCGTCAATTAGTGATCCGGGCCATGAGCTGGTGGTTGCTTGTATTGCCAAGGGGATTCCGGTCGTTCCGCTACCAGGAGCAAATGCCGGGATTACCGCACTAATTGCTTCCGGGGTGGCGCCCCAACCATTCTATTTTTACGGCTTTTTGGGAAGAAAGCCTAAGGAGCAAAGAGAAGAGTTGGCCCACCTAACGTCCCGCCCGGAAACCTTGATTTTTTATGAGGCTCCCCATCGGCTGCAAAAAACCCTTAAGAATTTGGTAACGGTCTTTGGTGCTGATCGCAAAGCCGCCCTTTGTCGCGAGCTCACTAAGCGCCACGAAGAGTTTGTTCGGGGCACTTTGTCCGAATGCCTGGAATGGAGCCAAACTAACCAGGTGCGCGGAGAATTTGTGATTATCGTTGAAGGAAATTCAGAACCTGAAGAAAATGCTAAGGAGTCTAGTTTAATGGCGGATCTATCGCTGACTCAACAGGTTGATGCTTATATTGGCGATGGTTTAGCGGTGAACGATGCGATCAAAAAAGTTGCTAAAACGCATAACTTACGAAAACAAGTTGTTTATAATGAATATCACAATATTAAGTAATTTGATTGCCGTTTCGGACGGCAAAATACATAGTTTGATTCAACCATTAAACGAAAAGAGGACCTGTCATGACAGCACATCGATATACTGAGGACCATACAATTCCCTTTTATGAAGGGGATGTTACCAACCGGATTACAATGGCAATGCTGATAAACGTGTTGATGCTCTGCTCAGATCACCAAAATGCAGCCTTAGGCGTTGCTCAACAGTCGTTAATTGATCAATATGGCGTCGGGTGGGTCGTCACGCAGTACGCAATTACTATCAAACGCTTGCCGGTTGCTGATGACACTGTCAAGGTATCCACGCGGGGAACGTCTTATAACCGCTTCTTTGCTTACCGGGAATTTTGGATTCATGATGAGCAGGGAAATGAATTGGTAAAGGTTGATTCGATTTGGGTCTTAATGGATGAAAAGGCGCGGAAAATTACCGAGATTCCGGAAAGTATTATTAAGCCTTACCGTTCGGAAAATGTCCGCCGCGTGCCCCGACTAAAACGGCCAGAGCGGCTGGATAGCAATGCTGAGTTGACCACTAAGAAGTATCAGGTCCGAGCCAGTGACATTGATTTTAATGGCCATGTGAACAATGCCCACTACCTTGAGTGGATGACTGATGTATTGCCCTTGGACTTCTTGGTGTCTCACCAGCCCGAGCAGATTAACATTCGCTTTGAAAATGAAGTGAAGTATGGCAACTTCGTTTCGAGTTCCGTCCTTGTTGAATCTCAAGATAATGATAGAATTAAGACAATTCATGAAATCATGTCAAATGACAAACTCTCCTCGAGTGCGACATTTATTTGGAAGAAAAATGATGTAAAGGGTAACGAATAACAATGAAAATTTTAGCAATTGATACATCAAACCGGCCACTCTCTGTGGCAGTGATGGATGATGATAACCTACTTGCCGATACCACCCTCACAACCCATCGGAAGCACGCCGAATTCTTAATGCCGGTCATTGAAGACCTGGTAAAGAAGTCCGATTTGCAGCCTGCTGACCTGGATCGAATTGTGGTGGCGTCGGGCCCGGGATCGTATACGGGAATTCGGATGGCGACCACGGCTGCCAAAACGTTGGCTAGTACGCTTAATATCGAACTGGTGACGGTTTCGAGTTTATTAACCGTTGCATTGAACATTGACCTGCCGGATGTCCTAATTAACCCAATTTTTGATGCGCGTAACCAAAATATGTTTACTGGACTCTATCAACGCAACGCCGGTAAACTTCAGGCGGTGGTGGCCGATCAGCATACCAATATTGCTGAATGGCGGGCTGTCCTGGCAAAAACAAGCGGGCCGATCATGGTGGTTGGGGACAATCAGCCGTTTTTGGCTGATCTTAAAGCCACACTTGGAAATCGTTTACTGGTTGCCAGTCACCTTCAAGCGATTCCGGATGCTGCTAAATTAGGGTGGTATGGCGCCCAATTATCCCCAGTTGAGGATATTGATGCTGTTGTACCGCGATATTTACGACTGACAAAGGCCGAAGCTGACTGGAAAAAACGCCATCCAAACGAGGATACCCGTAACTATGTGGAAAAACTTTAAAAATTGGTTTCAGAAAAATTTTTATAATAAGCAGGCCCAACTTCGCGAACGTTATCTTGATATTAAAAATCACGACGTTGAAATTAACGGCACCGAGTATTTTTTAGCAAAGGCGATGATTCCCGATATTCCGGAAATTCTCGGCATTGAGCGAGCCGTTTATGGGGGCCAGACCCCTTGGGATGAGCGGGCATTTCGGACCGAATTAATGCGGAAAAATGACCGGCTTTATTTGGTATTGCGTCGCAACGATTGGCTGGTTGCCTTCATTGGCTGTTCACTCAATGATCATACCCGGGATTGTCACATTACCAACGTTACCGTCGCACCAACTTTTCAGAACCACGGCCTTGGTTACTTTTTGGTTAATACAATTATTAAAAAGGCCCGGCAGTTAAGGTATGATAAGGTCACCCTCGAGGTTCGGGTCAGCAATAACCATGCTCAGAAATTATATCGTGACATTGGTTTTGTGGACAACGGCTACAAGAAAGATTATTATTTTAACGATCGCGAAGATGCGTTAAACATGGTTTTGGACATTACCAAGGTTGGTTAATGCCCTGAGAAAGGTGAAGTTTGTGACACGAAATTTAATTCTTTCATTTGAAACGAGTTGTGATGAAACATCTGTCGCCGTCATTGAGAACGGCGACAAAATTTTGTCAAATATTGTGGCAACCCAAATAAAGAGCCACCAGCGCTTTGGTGGGGTGGTGCCTGAAGTTGCCAGCCGCCATCATATTGAGCAGATCACCGGGTGTATTAACGATGCGTTGCGAAAAGCGGATGTTGACTACGCCGATTTGGACGCAGTCGCTGTCACCTATGGTCCGGGATTGGTTGGGGCCCTGTTAATTGGTGTAACGGCTGCCAAGGCGGTCGCCTGGGCGCATCATTTACCGTTGATTCCAGTAAATCACCTTGCCGGCCATATTTATGGGGCTCGTTTAGTTGCGCCAATTGAATTTCCGGCAATGGCCCTAGTGGTTTCTGGCGGCCATACCGAGTTGGTTTACATGCCCAAAGAAAATCAGTTCGAAATTATTGGCGAAACTCGAGACGATGCCGCGGGCGAGGCCTACGATAAGATTGGTCGGGTTCTGGGAATCAACTATCCCGCTGGTAAACAGGTCGATTCGATGGCCCATAAGGGAACCGATACTTTCCACTTCCCGAGGGCAATGGACAATGACGAAACCTTTGATTTTAGTTTTAGTGGGCTCAAAAGTGCCTTTATTAATACGGTTCACCATGCCGATCAGATCCACGAAACGCTAGATAAGAACGACCTGGCTGCAAGTTTTCAACAGGCTGTGATTGACGTGTTAGCGGATAAAACTGTCCGCGCACTGAAAACTTATCCCGTTAAACAACTGATTCTTGCCGGCGGGGTTGCGGCCAATCGGGGGCTACGGGACCGTTTGGAAAGTGAAATTAACGCTTTTCCGAATACCAAATTGGCACTTGTCCCGCTGTCACTGTGTGGCGATAACGCTGCAATGATTGGGGCAGCCGGGGAAATGCTGTATCGTTATCAGACGTTTACAGATGCAACACTTAATGCGGATCCCGGATTGGAATTTGCATGGCTTGGGGAAGCCGAATCATGATCAATAAAAAAGGGAGTCGCTAGCAAAAACATCATGTTTTTGCTGGCGACCCCTAATCCGTTTTAATGGCGTTAGTCACGATACTAGCTACGAAATATCCTCAAGCTGCAAACTCTTTTGCTCCCAATCATTTTCGGTTGTTGAAATTTGACCGTCGATCTGCTCAAGTTGTGATTGGTAGTCAGCCGCCTTGATTGGATCATTGTAAATGGCGGGTTTACTCATCTCCGTTTCAATCGCGGTCTTTTTCTTTCCCAGCGTATCGAGTTGCTTCTCTAAATCGGCCACTTCGCGGGTTAATTTTCGAAGGGTCTTCTGGTTTTGCTTGTTGATCTCGTAGTGCTTTTTGTCAGACGTTTCTGTGGCCTGGGCTTGGGCGATGCCTGATGGCGCAGCCTTTTGCCGCTCATGTTCCTTAATGGCCGTTAATTCCTCTTTTTTGGCGACGTAATAGTCGTAATCCCCCAGATAGAGGGTGGTTCCCTGGCGGGAGAGTTCAACGACTGACGTGGCGACTTTATTGATGAAGTATCGGTCATGAGAAACAAAGAGGATTGTCCCGTCAAAGCCGTTTAGCGCCTTTTCCAAGACCTCCCGGCTATCAATATCCAAATGATTGGTCGGCTCGTCAAGAATCAGAAAATTGTTGTGCTCCATAGCCAGCTTGGTTAGCAGCAGCCGCGCCTTCTCGCCGCCAGAAAGGTCGTGAACCATCTTGGCAACATCGTCCCCGGAGAACAGAAAGCTCCCCAGAACGCTTCTAATATCGCCCTCTGGTGTGGTTGGGTGATCATCCCAGACTTCTTCAAGAACGGTTTTGCCAGAATGAAGGGTGGCTTGCTCTTGGTCATAGTAGCCGGTATCCACGCCGGTCCCAAATTGGGCTTTTCCCTTTAAAAACGGGATAATTCCAAGAATACTTTTCAGAAGGGTTGATTTGCCGACACCGTTTGGGCCGACAATTGCGACGGCCTGATTTCGCTTAATGTCCAAATTGACCGGTTCAGCCAACACTGACGTGTAGCCAACGGCTGCTTGGGAAACGTTTAGGACATTGTTGCCGCTCTTGGATTTGGGGGTGAATCGAAACCGAACAGTTTTACCGTCAGTCGTTGGTTTTTGCAGCCGGGGCATTTTTTCCAGCTGCTTTCGTCTGGCCTGAGCCTGTTTGGTTGTGGATGCCCGGACAATGTTTTTGTCGACAAATGTTTGTAGCTTGTTAATTTCAGCTTGCTGACGTTCGTAGGCTTTCCATTCCTGAGCGACTTGGTCAGCCTTCTTTTCCGTGTACTGGGTGTAATTGCCCTTGTAGTGGTGCAGGGTCCCATTTGCCAGATCGTAAACTTCATTCACGATCCGATCGAGAAAGTACCGGTCATGGGAAATGATTAGAAGCGCACCGCTATAATTTTGGATATAGCCTTCAAGCCAAGTGATGGTTTCAACATCCAAATGGTTGGTTGGTTCGTCCAGGATCAGCAGTTCTGGTTTTTCAAGGAGCAATTTTGCCAGGGCTAACTGGGTTTTTTGGCCGCCGGACAATTCATTGATTGGTTTATCGTACGTTGGTTTATCAAACCCAAATCCGTGCAAAACTCCCCGGATTTCGGCATCATAACCGTAGCCATTGTGCTGTTCAAAATCCGCGCGAATGTTATCGTAGGTCGATGATACCTGGCCAAAAGCCTCTGATTGGGGGTCCAGGGAGGCCATTTGACCTTCGAGTTCGTGAAGCTTTTGTTCCTGGACCTTCAGATCAGCAAACACGCCCGCCATTTCAGCATAGATGCCCTTATTGGAGTCAAGACCGGTATCTTGGGCAAGGTAGCCGATCGATAAGTTTTTCTTAGTTGTGACCTGGCCGCCATCAATCGGCTGTTCACCGATGATCATTTTCACCAGGGTTGATTTACCGGCGCCATTTCGGCCTACCAGGGCGATGCGACTCTTCTCTTGAACGGAGAGGTTTACCTTGGAAAAAATATTAACGCCATTGAATCTTTTGGTTAAATCTTGGGCCTGTAAGATTATCAACGATCCCGCCACCTTTCTAGTGTCTAATCAATTTTATCATAAACTATCTTGGAAAATCTGACTGAAAATCAGTAATAATATTTGAAGTTTATTTCACAAGATGGTATCTTATGTTAGAATGTAAAGTAAATAGGGATTCACAAACTTCTCGAGTACCATAATTTAAACGAAATTAGGAGGAACTTTTCTTGACAGCTGAGAATATTCCACGGGCGACCGCGAAACGATTGCCGATTTATTACCGATACTTAAACATTTTACACGATACGGGCAAAAGCCGCATCTCTTCAACGGAATTAGCCGAGGCCGTCCAGGTTGATTCAGCAACAATTCGCCGCGACTTTTCATATTTTGGCGCGTTGGGTAAACGGGGTTACGGATATGATGTTGATAGTTTACTATCATTTTTCAAGCAAATTCTGAACCAGGAACATTTGACCAACGTTGCATTGATTGGGGTTGGGAATTTGGGCCACGCACTGTTGAACTTTAATTTTCACAAGGACGGCAACGTGCGGATTTCGGCCGCATTTGATACCAATGACGCAATCGTCAATAAAATTCAGGATGGGGTGCCGGTTTACCCGATCACGGAATTAGCTCACCAACTAAAGGAACAGCAGATCCAAGTTGTCATTTTAACCGTTCCTTCAAGTGCTGCTCAGGGGGTAACCGATGATGCGGTTGCTGGTGGGGTTAAGGGAATCCTTAACTTTACCCCAATTCGCTTGGCGGTGCCAGATGCAGTGCTGGTTCAAAACGTTGACTTAACCAATGAATTACAGACGTTAATTTATTTTATTGAAAATTTTGGCAAATAAGTATTCAGACTGACCAGAGTTAGCCAGGCTCGTTGATAAACGATGATTATTTATCAACGGGTCTTTTTGACGTTTAAAATATGGCGGCATGGTACCCCGAGGAATTTGGGCCATTCCTAATTCTAAGCCGGCTTCTTAAAAAAGCTGTCAGCTTACTTGTACGGGGGTCTAGGAGGGGTGAGTGGTTCTCAGCATTGATGAAAGTGATGAAAAATCCTTGCATTTTCCCGGGAAAAATAATATATTATAAACAGCGTTTAGCACTTTTGTCATAGGAGTGCTAATAATGCTAAAATTGTTGCAAAATGGAGGGACTAACGTGTTAAAACCATTAGGAGATCGTGTAATTATCGAAAGAGAAGAAGAAGAGGAAAAGAACGTTGGCGGCATTGTTTTAGCCGATAACGCAAAGAAAAAACCTCAAACCGGTACAATCGTAGCCGTTGGTGACGGTCGCGTATTGGACAACGGTCAAACAGTTGCCCCAGTTGTTAAGAAGGGTGACAAGGTGATGTTCGATAAGTACGCAGGTACGGAAATAGAAGATAACGACAAATCCTATTTAGTTTTGCATGAAAAAGATATCGTCGCAATCGTCGAATAATTGAATTGCGATTTCAAGATTTAACAATTTAATCAGTAATCAAAAATAAATTTTTGAGGTGAAAATTGGAATGGCTAAACAAGTTAAGTTTTCTGAAGACGCACGAAGCGCAATGCTTAAAGGTGTTGATAAATTAGCAGATACTGTTAAAGCAACAATTGGTCCTAAAGGCCGTAACGTTGTTTTGGAACAAACTGCCGGCAACCCAACAATTACCAATGATGGGGTGACAATTGCCAAGGCGATTGAGTTACCAGATCATTTTGAAAATATGGGTGCCAAGTTGGTTTCTGAAGTTGCTTCCAAGACCAATGACGTTGCCGGTGACGGAACCACAACTGCCACGGTTTTGACCCAGGCCATCGTAAATGAAGGCATGAAGAACGTTACTGCCGGTGCTAACCCAGTTGGCATTCGTCGGGGAATTGAAAAGGCCACAAAGACCGCTGTTGATGCCCTTCACAAGATGTCACACGAAGTTAAAACCAAGGACGATATTGCTCAGATCGCATCGATTTCATCCGCTAACCCAGAAGTTGGTAAATTGATTGCCGACGCCATGGAAAAGGTTGGCCACGATGGGGTTATCACCATTGAAGAGTCCCGTGGGGTTGAAACCAGCTTGGACGTTGTTGAAGGAATGCAATTTGATCGTGGCTACATGTCACAATACATGGTTACCGACAACGACAAAATGGAAGCTGATTTAGACAATCCATACATTTTGGTAACGGATAAGAAGATTACCAACATTCAAGATATCTTACCATTGCTGCAAAAGATTGTTGAACAGGGTCGTTCATTGTTAATCATTGCCGATGATATTGGCGGTGAAGCATTACCAACCCTTGTTCTTAACAAGATGCGTGGGACATTCAACGTTGTTGCCGTTAAGGCCCCTGGCTTCGGTGACCGTCGGAAGGACCAACTTCAAGATATTGCCACTTTGACTGGTGCTACGGTCATCACTGACGACCTTGGGTTGAACTTGAAGGATGCCACCCTTGAACAATTAGGTCAAGCTAACAAGATTAACGTTACCAAGGATTCCACAACGATCGTGGACGGTTCAGGTGCTAAGGATCAAATCGAACAACGGGTTTCAGAAATTAAGACCCAGATCGAAAAGACCACTTCAGACTTTGACCGTGACAAGTTAAAGGAACGTTTGGCTAAGTTATCTGGCGGTGTTGCCGTTGTTCGGGTTGGGGCTGCTACTGAAACTGAATTGAAGGAAAAGAAGTACCGGATTGAAGATGCCTTAAACGCAACCCGTGCCGCTGTTGAAGAAGGCTTCGTTCCAGGCGGTGGGACTGCCCTCATCAATGTCATCCCTGAAATTGCCAAGCTGGATGCTGAAGGTGACGAAGGAACCGGTATCAATATCGTTCGTCGTGCCCTTGAGGAACCCGTTCGTCAAATCGCTGAGAACGCCGGTGTTGAAGGTTCAGTCATTGTTGAACAGTTGAAGGATCAAAAGCCAGGAATTGGTTATAACGCTGCAAACGGCAAGTTTGAAGATATGATCGATGACGGAATCGTTGACCCAACAAAGGTTACCCGCTCAGCTCTGCAAAACGCCGCTTCCGTTTCAGCCCTGTTGTTGACGACTGAAGCAGTCGTTGCTGATGAGCCTAAGAAGGATACCCCAGCTGCACCAATGCCACAACCAGGAATGGGCATGTAACAGCAGCTTTAAAAATTTAAAACAGTCATTCACCACACAAGCAAAAAGCGTCCAGATTATGAGCTATACCCCCAAAGTTAAAGTAAAAA
>NZ_AZFZ01000046.1 GCF_001435895.1 Lentilactobacillus parafarraginis DSM 18390 = JCM 14109
TTTACTTTAACTTTGGGGGTATAGCTCAGGAAATCCGCTTTTTTGCTCAAGCACATTGCCACCCGCCATCGTTTCGCTGGCATCCATGGGCTTTTTTAATCGTCATCTTACTGGGCCTCAAACACCGGCAGCAAAACCTTATCGGTGAAGAAAGTGACCGTTTTAACGTCGTAATCCCGTTCGCTAATGATTCGGGACAGCATCAATAACAGCGGTAAGTTCAGAATTGCCGGATCAAATTTATCAGGATCGGTTTTCAGCTCGCCCCGTTCAAACGCAGCATGCAGGACCGCCAACAGATTGGTGGTCAAAACATTGCGATTCAGACTGGATTGGGGTCCCCTTGGTGGGATTATGCTATCGCCTTGTTTCATGGCAGCTAAGCGATCCCGGGCAATTTCTTTAATGTTTTTCACGCCAATCAGGGTCGCCAGCGGCACACTTTCAGAAAAGAGCTCAATTAAATCGTCCCGGAGATTGCCATTATCTGGAAGATAGAAGGCCTTGAACGGGACATTTTTCCGTAACGCCGCGATTGCGACGTCGAGTTTTGTTTTCCAGCGGCGGTAGATCGCGTTTTTATTAGTTTGCGCAGTTTGCGCGATGGCATCCATCGTCATATCCAGATACCCGGTTGTTTGAATGAGATGCCACGTCGCGTCCAAAATGGCATTCTCCAGTACTTTTCCCCGCCGGCGCTGGGGCTTTCCCGTCTCTGTCAAATTTAGTTACCTCCCTGTTGACTTTTCAAAAAAACGTCGTATTATCTTTAGAGTACGATAAGTACCCTAAAGGAGTGAAAGAAATTGAAAGATTCTGTAACTAAAGTACAAGCTGAACCATCTCTGACCACCATTGGCATCGTCCTGGTATTGGGTGCCATCGTGCCGATGCTTGACACGACGATGACCAACGTGGGGATTAACACTATTTTGAAAGATTTGGACTCGACTGTCAATGTCATGCAGTGGGTCACAACCGCCTACGTGCTGGCACTGGGCTTGGCGGTCCCGCTCGCCGGATGGCTGTTGGACCAAGTCTCCGGTAAATTACTCCAAGAAATTGCCCTGGCAATATTCGCCGGCGGATCGTTCATTTCAGCAACCGCCAATGCGATTCCTGCCCTGGTGACCGGCCGGATAATTCAGGGGATCGGTGCCGGCGTCATTATCACCGGAATGAGTGCCCTGGCAATGCGGGCGGCCCATGGCCAAAACCTCGGCAAATTAATGGCTGTGGTTGGCCTGCCAATCGTATTCGCCCCAATTCTTGGCCCAACAATTGGTGGGGCGCTAATTAAGTATTTGAACTGGCACTGGTTATTCTACGTTAACATTCCCGTTGTCGTGATCGCCATCACCGTCACCGCTTTAATACTTCCAGCGTTTTCCCCCATCAAGAAAGGCTGCCGCTTTGACGTTCTGGGCTTTATTTTAATCACCGGGCTTTTCTCCGGGATTGTGATTGGCATTACCAATTACAGTACCGACAACGTTTTCGGAAAATTATCAGTGTTATTGCCAATCTTTGTGGGAATCGACTGCCTGATGGCATACATCATTTATGGTACCAGGCACCCGCAAAGGGCCTTGGTCCCCCTAAAACTCTTTAGTAGCGCCCACTTTTCCGCCGCCACCGGCCTGCTTTTCTTATCTGGACTGATGGTCAACGGGGTCATGTTCATTATGCCGTTGTACCTGCAAAATATCCGCCATCTCAGCGTCATTTGGGTCGGCATCTATTTAATTGCTCAGGGTGCCGGCATGTTGGCCACCCGATCGCTCACCGGAACGCTAACCGATAAGTATGGCGCCCGCTGGATCGTGGCTTTGTCGATGCTTGGCGCTGCCATTACGACGATCCCGTGCATCTTTTTTACCGCTGCCACGCCAAAATGGGTGGTGCTTCTGGTCCTGTTCCTTATGGGGCTGACCCGAAGCGGCATCGCCATCCCGGTCATGTCGGACGCTTACACCGGTTTGGATCAAAAACTGATCCCAGACCCGCATGGCGCAAAACATTGGCGGATCAGTCGCCACTGCCATTCTTGCCAGCGTGGTGCAAAGCCTCGTCGGCAGCAACGTTGCGTCAACGGCAACCATGACCAACGCCTACCAAATGGCCTTTCTATGGACTAGTATTGGAACGGTCTTTGGTGTTATTCCCGCGCTATTTCTCACCAACCGTATCGGAAAGAAGGCTGCATAATGTTATTAGTCCTCATCATCATTTTAGGAACCGCAACCGTGATTAGCTTTTGCCGACACAAATTCCGGCTGGGGTGGCTGGCAGCAATCCTATTCATCGTGACCCAGGGTGTCCTATTGCTAGATACCCAGCAGCATTTCGCCACCAAATCCATTGATCGCGTGACCATCGCGCAAATTCGCCCAATTGCGTCAGTTCACGGCAATCACATCATGGTGACAAAGAAAATCAAGCAGGGAAAAACCACATACACGGCTTACGCTGCCAAACGTCCCGGGAAAACGGGCGTCCAGCTCATTCTCAATAAGCATAAACGGGTTGTGATCAACCACGCCCCGACAAACGCTAATCAGCTGGTCACCCAAAGTCAGGAACGCCATTACACCAACCAGGGAGCGAAATGGTTATTCTGGGGTATTACCAATCAAAATCAGCTGGAACACCAGGTGGTGACCTACCGACTGAAAGATGATTGGGTGCTTCTCAGTAAGACCCAGTTAAAGGCCGCCGCCAAACGGCTGAAATCGCCGGCCTACCAAGCAAGTTTGAAGCACACGGTCAAATCCGGCATTCAGTCCGCGGCCAAGCAGCACCCACAGCTTCTTAAAAATCCCCAGCAGCTTAAACAGCTTCAGAACCGTCTGGTTAAACGGGCAATTGGCAACACCTTACGCCAATATCAATCGGCCTAGTCACGAAAAGTCAGGGCAATCCAAATTCATGCGGATGCCCTGACTTTTTCTAAATCATCAAATTAGTAAATCGCACCAAGTGCTTATTCGTGCGCCACTTCCGCAGCAACATCGCGAACCATTGCCAGCTCTTCATCCGCCGGAATCAATAGGATGCGGGCCGAAGAATCCTTGGTGCTCAAATCGCCGGGGGCCTGCTTTTCATTCAAGCTACCATCAAGCTTGATGCCAAAGATTTCCAGTTTCTTGCAGACCTGTTCCCGAACCCATTTGTCGTGCTCACCAATCCCACCGGAAAAGACGATGGCGTCGACGCCCCCGAGTTCGGTAATGTAACTGGCAGCGTATTTCACCGTCCGGTTGACAAACATGTCCAACGCCAACTTGGCACGATCATCGTCGGAGCTTTCAAGATCCCGCATATCTGAGGAAACCCCGGAAACTCCCAGCAAACCGGAACGGTCGTTAAACATTTCGATGACTTCATCTGCGGAGGCCTTCATGCGTTTCATGAAAAATGGAACTAAAGCCGGATCAACATCCCCAGAACGGGTGCCCATTGTCAGGCCATTCATCGGCGTAAAGCCCATCGAGGTATCGACACACTTGCCGTCCTTTTCAGCAGCAATAGACGCCCCCGAACCCAAATGAAGGGTTACAAGTTTGGCGTGATCGTACCCCAGCATCTTGGCCGCTTCCTGCGTAATAAAACCGTGGTTAATCCCATGTTCCCCGTAACGGCGAATGGTGAATTTCTTCGTCAGTTCATAAGGGATCCCATAAATTGCGTTCACTTCAGGGACATCTTTAAAGAACGCACTGTCAAAGACGGCGTACTGGGTTGCTTCTGGTAAAATTCGGCGAATAATTTTAATGTAGGTTGACTCAACCGGATTATGAATCGGGGCAATTTCGCCAAGCTCGTCAATCCAGTTCAGGGCCTTATCGTCAATTTTGGCGACCTTGTCAAAAACCGTGCTGCCGGCGACAACCCGGTTGCCAATCGCGTCAATTTCATGAAGGTGGTCGATGATGCCCAGGTCCTTCAGGTTGTTAAGCATAATCGCCGCGGACCGTTCGTAATCGACGTTATCCTCGGTGCGTTTAAAGACCTTGCCGTCACCATACTTAATCTTCGTAATCGAGCCGGGCATATTGATTCGTTCAACCTGACCGTCAGCAAGCACTTCTTCTTTAGGCATGTCAAACAGCTTAAACTTCAATGAAGAACTTCCGGCGTTCACAATTAATACTTTGGACATAATCTTACCTCCACCATCATTTTTTAAAGCGTTATGAAAACGTATCCATGAGTCCAGTATACTATTTATTGGTGGTTAGTGATACAGATTACCATTGAATAATCGATTGAATCATCGGGATTTTCAATGGTTTGAAAATGGATGGTTACCAATAATGTAAGCGGTTTAAAGAATCCTTAATAAATGCTTAAACAGCTGCCACGACAAGGATTGACGGCTATTAAGGCTAACCCGGTCTGCAAATACCTTGACTCTCCTTAAATTAGCAGTACACTAATATCAATTTCCAAATCAAATAACGGTGATTTGCATGAACCGTTATGAGTCAGTGTTGGAAATAAACTAAAAAAGAAGAGGTACTAAATGACACTTTTAATCTTAGGCATCCTTGCAGTTGCCGGCTATTACTACTTCAAGAACAACCAATCCCGCTCCCAAGCAAACCCCTACCAGCAAGCTCGTGATCCCCACGCATACGCGTATGCACGAAACGACCATCCAGAAATTCTGGATAAGGGTCAGGGAAGCGGAAGACCACGGAAAAACATTAATTAACCATTAATTTGAACCTTAACCCAAAACGGCGTCGGGGGCATTTGCCTCCAACGTCGTTTTTTCATTCCATCAAATCGGTTTTATTCATATTTCGTACGGAACTGCGGACAATGATTTCCGGGTCAATCACTTTTTGCTCAATGTCGCTGGGCTGGCCGTCCTCCATCATTTGAACCAGGCGGGAAACCCCCATGCCAATGATCGTTGAGGTGGGCTTTCGAACCGTGGTTAGCGGCGGCGTCAAATACTTCGAATAGCCCATGTCATCAAATCCAATGAACGAAATGTCCCGTGGGACCTGATACCCCAATTCAATGCAGGCATTAATGGCACCAACGGCCATATCGTCATTTTCACAAATCACACAGGTGGGAATGTCGCCACTGGAAAGAATCTGGCGCATCATCACGTTGCCGCTCTTGGGCCGGTAATCCCCCTGCTTAATCAGTGTCGGTTTTACCGTAATCCGGTGCTCCTTGACGGCACTCATGAAGCCAGCGGTCCGCTGCTTCGATGATTCAAAGCTTGGGAGTCCCTGAATAAGTCCGAACTTGCGGTGTCCTAACCGAATGGCATACTCCGTTGCAATTTTGCCGCCCAACTCATCGCCGACCGCGTAATTGTTAATATCGTGCCGGTCGATCACCCGGTTTAATACCACTAGCGGCAGACCCGTATTGTGGACATATTCGATGAAGCCGTCGTCTGATTCGGACTGACTAATCACGATAATCCCGTCAAAGTTAGTCATCGAAATCGCCTGGCCGTCCATGGCATTATCAACGCCGTTAATTGACAAGGAATAACTCTTGGGCAAAATACTTTGCGCCTGCTCAATGACATCAGTCAGGAAGCTCGCTGACGTCCCAGTGTCCAAGTTGGTAAAGAAGATCCCAATCATATAGGAACGATTGGTCACCAAACTTTTGGCGTTTAGATTCGGTACGTAGCCAATCTGCTGGGCAATCTCGGCAATTTTTTTACGAGTTGCTGGTTTCACCAATTCACTACCATTAAGTGCCCGGGAGACCGTCGTATGAGAAACGTTGGCCATTTTGGCAATGGTTCGAATTGTAACCGTATTTTTATCCGGATTTTTCATCACGCCAGCCCTCCCTGCTTTCAAGTCGTAATCGCATATAAAAATTATTATGCGTGGCATCTTGCGTTTCGTCAAGGTTTGGTCAATCAATTTGATAAAAATAAGGTCGAGGCAATGACTAACCCCGACCTCATTTTATGGATCCATTAATTCAAAAGGTTCAACTAAAATTTAAAGTAGTTTTTAGCATTATTGTAAGCAATATCCTGCACAATCTTGCCGAGCTTCTTAGGATCATTTGGTACCCGACCCTGGTCAACCAGCTTGCCGTAGAAGTTGCACAGTACGCGGCGGAAGTACTCGTGACGTGGGTAGGACAGGAAGCTTCGCGAATCCGTCAGCATCCCGACAAAGTGTGGCAATAAGCTCTCCTGAGCGAAGATCCGCAACTGATCGTCCATGCCTTCAGCCGTATCATTGAACCACCAGCCGGCACCTAATTGAAGTTTCTGAACGGTGCCGCCCTGGAAACAGCCCATCATGGTTGCCAGTTGCATCCAGTCATTGTTATTCAATGAGTAGAAGATCGTCTTCGGCACGTCATTGGTGTCCTGCATCTTGGTGTAGAGCTTCGTGATGTGAGCAACAATATCCGGCTGGGTTCCAACGGCGTCGTAACCGGTATCTGGGCCAATTTTATCAAACATCGGCCGGTTCAAATCCCGACTGGAGTTGATATGGAACTGCATGGTCCAGTTGAATTCCGTGTTCAACTTCATTAAGTTTTCAAGCAGCATGGTCAAATACTGATCGATTTCGTCCTGAGTTAATGATTCGTTGGCAACCCCCTTGGCAACGATGGCGTCCAATTCATTCTTTGTCGCTTCCTTGAAGTGGTAGGTCAACAGTGAGTGGTCAGACAGGCGCCCGCCCATTTCGTTGAAGAACTCAAATCGTTGATGAAGCGCCTTGATAATGCCGTCAAAGTCGTTAATTTCAACGCCGGAAACGTCACTCAAAGTTTTAAGATACTCACCAAAACCGTCACGGTCAATTTGAATCAATTTGTCAGGCCGCATTGCTGGTAAGGTCTTGAAGCCACTTTCAGCTTCCTCTTCCTTCAACAATTTGTGATACTTCAAGTCTGAAGCCGGATCGTCAGTCGTGCAGACAACTTGAACGTTCGAGTTCTTGATGAGGCTGCGGGGCTTAAAATCGTCGGTTTGCAGAAGTTCATTGGCCTTTTCCCAGATCCGCGGTGCAGATTCCTCGGTCAATTCTTCGTCAATATGGAAGAACCGGCGTAATTCCAAGTGGGTCCATTCGTACAGCGGGTTGCCGTACGAATTTTCGATGGTTTTCGCCCACTCAACAAACTTCTTGTATTCGTCGCCGTCACCGGTGATGTATTTTTCGTCAACGCCATTGGCCCGCATCAAGCGCCACTTGTAGTGGTCGCCGTATGTTCCTTCGTTCAGCCAAATTCGGGTGATGTTAGGATAATTCTTGTTTTCGTAGATTTCTTCAGGGTTCAAATGGCAGTGAAAGTCGATAATCGGCATTTTGGCTGCATAGTCGTGAAACAGGGTTTTAGCGGTATCGTTACCCAGTAGAAAATCGTTGTCCAATAGGCTCATTTGATTAATATCTCCTTTCTACTTGATAGCGGCTTCTTCGAGCTCTTGATTACTTTCTTTTGAAATATCGGTCTTTGGCTCGTTCTTTTCCTGAGCTTCTTTCTTGGTCTTAACAACGCCTTGAAGAAGGTCGAGATGTTCAGCGATGTGAATGTTCAGGTAACGATCGTAGAGGGCCTGGTTCTTGAGCAGAATGTTCCAGAACTTGTCACGGTAGACATAGTGGTAATTGTGCTTCAAGTTCATGATTGATCCATACATCGTGTGCAGTACCTGACGGGCATCATCGTTATCGAGAAGGTCCATGACGTTTTCTTTATTCATGTCTTCAGGCTTTGGTGCGGTGCCATCAGTTTGAGCGTTAAAGACGTAGAAGGCTTTAACATCGTCAAGGTTTTCGTAAGCAAATTTGTACAGTTCCAGCATGAAGTCCGGATCCTTGTGGGCGATTACCCGCAAAGCTTCCAGCCAGTTGGTCCCGGCAGTCTTAACGTGCCAGCCGTGTTCCTTGGATACCCGGCCGATGATTTCGTAAACGGATAACTTGTCAGACCCTGAGTGGATACTGAGTTTGTAGCCAAAGTGTTCAGCGATGGCTTCGTGAATGACGTATTCACGTTCGAAGCGCTTAGTATCACCGATGTAATCAATTGCCTTCTGGAATTCACCATAAAAACGAGGTGCCATTGTTGTCGGTGTAATACCGCGACGATGCAATTCATTAGCAAAGAAAAAGTGATTTGGATTTGTTGTTTGATAAGGCGTTTCATCCATCGAAATTTCAAAATCCAAGTTGTAAGGCACAACAAACTTCTTGTAAATACCTGCCGCAAACAGGATTGCGTCATAGAAAGTCAACACAGATTCTTCAACATCATGCTTCGTGAATTTAACTGAGCGGCCATTTCCCAAGTCAAAAGTCTTGTTCAAATAAGTGTCATTGAAATAGCTGATTTGATCAGGATCAAGTGTGTTAAATCGTTTGTCCAACTCATCATCCTTTAGATTAACAATGTCATTATTAATTTCTTCGGTGCAGTCGAGCGTAATCATTGAGCAGCCGATCTTAACGGCGTAGTCAACTTCATATGGTGTCTTAACGTGATCGCCATCAGCACCCCAACCATAAGTAAAACCTTCTTCAAAGACTGCCCACGATGCGGATTGAAAAACATCGGTATTGGTTCGATGCATTAAAACCAGTTCACGAATCGATTGTTGTGCCAAAACCGGCATAATACCGCGGCCTTTGAATAAACGCAAATGAGCATTTGATGCATTGCCCAATCGGTCACCCAAGCCAAATGTGTATTTGTAATTACGACGAGAAGTTGGTCGCATCCATTGGAAACGCTTTGCCAGGGCAACGTTGTTTGGCTCGTTCAATTCGCCAACCAATAAGGTTGAATCCTGATCGTCCAAACTTTCTTCAGCATCGAAGTCACCAGCCGTTAAGCGGTTTTCGTAAACAACCAGGCTCTTTTCAATGATGCCATCACTATTCGTTTGGTGAAGGATGAAGTAAACGTTGCGCCGATCAACTTGAATTGAGGGGGTGTAAATTTCTTTGTTACTTAAGTTATCGTAGTTGCCATCGGCAGCCAGAATTTCTTTAACGTCGACTAATAATTCATTTAAATCCATGATAAATTCCTCCAATTATTTTTAAAAACCATATTCACGAATGTTAACAATTTACTTACCGATCTTGCCGCCTTCCCAACGACCGTGATCCAAATCGTCGGCAATTTCCTTGAAGCGGTGATCATCAAGCTTGTACAGGAAGCCAATAATGACAGCGGCCATTACCAGGTAAATTCCCGGATAAAGCGTCATGGCGGCTTTAATCCCTTGAAGGGCGCCGGCTGACTGGTGGGCGTTGGCAACGTAACCGGTTAATGCAAGAATCCCGGCTGATACCAATGCGGCAATTGACTGCGCAATCTTTCGTGAGAAGTTGAAAGCTGCGTAGGTGATTCCTTCTTTCCGGATCCCGGAACGCCATTCACCGTAATCAATGGCGTTTGAAACCATGGCCCAGGTAATCCCGTTTGGAATTGCCAAAGCGGTGTAACCAATTGTTACCAAGATGATGAAGGTGACGATGTGGTCAGGTAAGACGAAGTTCAACAGGTTGGCAACCGCGCCAACGATGAAGCTAACCATTGCGGTACGTTTTTGACCAAAGTGCTTGGTCAAAGTTGGAATCATGAAGACCCCAAGAATTGAGCAGCCCATCATGATCGCGTTGATAATCGGCTGAAGGCCAATGTTACCCAAGTTGTATTCAGCGTAGAACACCATCATTTGGTTGTTGGTGTTCATCGCTGAAATGGTGAAGATCGTCATTAAAATCAAGGCACCCAGCGGGCCGTTCTTGAAGATGACTTTGAAGTAATCCTTGAAGCCTTCCTTTTGCGCATTCTGGTTTCTGTGCACGTGAACATTTTCCTTCGTACCCAGGTAACAAATGCCAAACATTGCAACGCCAAACGCGGCGAAGATTGCGGCAGCCCAGAAGTAACCGAGCCGTTGATCGCTACCACCGATTAAAACAGTCAGTGGAATGAACGCAACCCCGGCAATGAACTGAGCGCCAACCGACCCGATTTGACGGGTCGTGGCCATGAAGCTTCGGTCCTGCACGTTTCGTGACATGACCGACGCCAGCGACCCGTACGGATCATTGGTGAAGGAGTAGACCAAGCCCCAGATCATGTATGCTGCATATGCGTAAATGATCTTTTGGGTCATCGACAAGCCGTCAGGCATCATGAACGTTAGGACGGTTAAGAATCCTAAGATGACCGCCGATACCATCATGACCGGTCGGAACTTGCCCCGCTTACCAATCTTCTTCCGATTATCAACAACCGATCCGGCAATCGGATCCATAAACGCATCGAAGATCTTAGTGAAGGCGAAGATGCCGCCAACAACTCCGGCGCCAATGCCAACCCCGTCAATCCAGAACTTGGTCAGGTACGCCTGCCCCAAGTCAAACATGAAGCCATTTCCAAAATCACCAAACCCATACGCGATTTTCTGTCGGTTTGGGATCCGCTTTGATGAGTCGTTCATCAATTCATCTTTGCCATCGGATCCAGTATCCTTAGGCGTTACTTTTGCGTCAGTGGTTTCCATTTAGACACCTCCAAAAATAATGTTACCGTTTTCAAATCTAAATAAAAAATAACAAACCAAATCAAATTTATTGCTGATTAACTGGTTGACCCGAATCGTTGCTATGAACTGTTTCGTTTCTCCTTTGTTAACGCTTACAATAATAGCACAAAACAATGCACACGTGAACATTTTTCTGGATATTTTTTGATTTCACGAGTTGATTTTAGTTCAAAGACCCATGAATTCCCGATTTTGTTCACCAACTTTTTTTTGCTTGTGAAGTTCATTTTTGAAACGATTCAAAAACTGAGATGAACTTCCCATTGTTCGTGGAAAATTCATCTCAGCTTATTTAACGCCAATATGATTAATGTTTCTCATTTCCTATTTAATTTAAAATCTTATCAATTTCCGCCTTAAAAGCCCCAGCGTTCTGCGTAACCTGATCATAATCACCCTTGCTTGCGGGACCAACCATTTGACCACCAACACCAACGATTTTGGCTCCCTTTTCAAACCATTCTGATAGGTTGTCCAAACGAACGCCGCCGGTAATCATCAATTTAGCTTGAGGAAATGGACCATGAATTTCCGAAACCATGCTACTCCCCACAATTGATCCAGGAAATAGCTTAATAATATCGGCACCAAGGCTCAGGGCATTCTGAATATCAGTGGGTGTCATACACCCCGGAATATATGGAATAGTATAAAGATTACAAATTTTAGCCACATCTTCAGAGAACGACGGACTCACAATGAACCGCGCACCTGCAATAATAGCAACTCTTGCCGTTGCCGGATCTAGGACTGTTCCAGCACCAATCAAAACATTTGGATCGTCAGCATACTCTTCATTCAACTTTCCGATCACTTCGTCAGCGTTTGGCGCAGTGAACGCCAATTCAATTCCACCAACGCCGCCTTTAATACATGCCTTTGCGGTCTTATAAGCCTCTTCCTTTGATTCACCGCGAACAACGGCAACAATGCCTGCATCTTGAACCCTCTGTAATACCTTAGCCTTATCTAACAAATTTCGACACTTCGCTTTCTTGCTGAATACCAGCTTTTTGATAAAAGCCCTGTAACTGTTCTCTAGTTGGATAACCATCGTTGTCTCCTGGTGTCTGTACCTGCATGGCACCAATTGCATTTCCTCTTAAAACCGCTTCCTGGATCGGCTTCTTTTCCAATAAAGCCGTAATCACGCCAAGGGCAAATCCATCACCAGCGCCAACTGTATCAACAACTTGTTTAACTTTGAACCCACTTACATATTCCGCAATACCATCATTGGTTTTAACGAACGCACCTTTCGCTCCTACCTTTACGATCACTGTATTTGTTCGGCCCTGGTTTAAGTAGAAATCAGCAATCTTCTCGGGATCTCCAGTACCAACGAGGATTTTTCCTTCATTAATTCCCGGAAGAACAATATCGGCGTAGCTGGCCAGTTCATTAATCGTCTTTCGCATAACCTCCTGAGATTTCCAAAGAGCAGGTCGTAAATTCGTATCAAATGAAATCAGAATGTTTTTTCCAATTAACTGATTCACCAATTCTTGAAATGTTAAGAGGGCGGTTTGCGAGATTGCGGGATATATTCCCGTAAGGTGAGCTATCTTAACGTCAGTGAGATCGATAGTCTCAACCAGTGAGGGCTGTAAGTGACTTGCGGCTGAACTCTTTCGATAATTTGCAACATCAGGATCTCCATGAGTAACCAGCTGTTTGAATTGGTGACCCGTCAAATACTTATTCGTCTCAAAAAGATAATCGGTTCCAATTCCTAATCGTTGGATTGTATGACTAATATATTTTCCAAGTGGCTCCTGACCTATTTGGGATACATATTGCACAGAGTGCCCCAGTCGGTGACTTCCAATGGCAACGTTTAGTTCAGCGCCACCAATGCCTTTATGAAACTCTGTTGCATCCGCTAACGAAACGTTTGGTTGTTTTGATGCGAAAACGACCAGTGGTTCACCAATAGTTATTAATTCACTCATATGCGCCACCTCTCTTTATTTTTCGACTGATGATCTTGCTGCATTACGAACCATCCTCATCTGGTCTGAAATAATCTCGTCAGAACTCATTGGATACTCCAAAGCATATTCAACATTTTGCGGTAATTGATCGACCATCGCTTTCCAGTCGTATAATCCAGAATTTAGATCATCCGAGGTTGCAAATCCACTATTTGTTTGAATAACATTCTTTAGATGCACATAATCAATAAATCCGTGCAAGCTGGCCGCGGCGTCACTTGCGTTTTCACCAACAAATGCCCAGTTTCCAAGATCATATACATAGTCCAAATTATTGATTCTGGCGGTTCGAGTGGCATTCAAAAACTGCAAAATATTTTTTGAGGTCCCAGATAATCGGCTCTGATCATTTTCAATGTTCATTTGGATAGTGCTCGTTGTAAATTTTTCCAGCGCCTTTTTCAAATCACCCGCAAATTTATCAAAGTGACCAATGTTAAACTTAATTTTATCGACTCCAAGGGCCACAGCCTCTTGAAAATACTGATCAAGTTTTGGATTGATTGAACCGTCTTCCAAGAAAATGACGTCTGGGACGCTATAATTCACAAGAAGATGATTTTTATTTGCGGCACTCGCAATTTTGGGCGCTTCCGAGTCAATATCTGAAAAATATTCCCGACGAACTTCTATGCCGTCAGCTCCTAATTTCTTAATTCGATCAATCAATGACAGTTGAGATGCGCCACTTTTAACATCACTTTCAAATACCAACGTGTTGATGATAAGCTTCATTTTTTATTCCTCCATTGAGTTGTGGCGTTTAATGACCAGAAACCTGATCAGGCGCAGCTTGAACGTTATTGGCGGCTTGTTTCCCGAGTCGTTTCTGGAGCCGCTTATAATACATCATCGTAACCATCGGCGTTAAAATTGCAGAAACTAGCACGCTGGTTGCAACAATCGCCGTTGCTGATCCGGCTGTTGCGTTAAATGACGAGTCCATTTGGGCAATGACAATGGGTACCGAAACTGCAGCACCCGCGGTTGAAGATGCAGCCCATCCAGCAAGCCCATCAGAACGGACAAGATAGCGATCGAGGAGATAGAGAACATAGCCAGAGATAAAGACAACCGCGACCCCAATTAAGATACCGACTAATCCTGATTTAAGAATCATTGAAAGGCTGAGACTATAACCGATCGTGAAGGCAAAGAATGGCACTAACGCTCCTTGAAGTGGACTAAACAATGCCTTTAGGTCAGGATCCAAGCCGCCAAGTACCATCCCTAAAACAAATGGAACCAATGTGGAAACCAATGCCGGCCAAGGAAACGCTCCGATTCCTGCGAGTCCTAAAGTAACCATTGTAAAGAATGGACCAGACTGGATACTAAAGAATGGGTATGCCGCAACGTCAACCTCACGATCAGGAATTGTCGTCATTAAAGCAACATACAGACCACCATTCGATGCGTTAAACGCTGCAAGTACCGCTAAGACGGATAACCCTGAGAAGATTCCGGTCGTAATTCCCGCTTTCGGCAAAAATAAATTCATCAAAATGGCAATTAGGGCGGCCAGGATGACTTTCCCTAGCAGTAAAGTCACCCCTTTTGCGGCAATTTTACCGGATGACTTTAAATTAATGTTTGTTCCGACCGCAAAGAAAAAGATGAACAATATCACTGAAGTTCCAATCATGAATGAACCCGTCACTCCGGTTAACGTAACGTCTGCTTTTGGCCAGATTGAGTGAATAATGGCACCTAGGACTAGTGGTACCACCATCATCCCCCCAGGTATTTTCTCAATATTCTTTTTAATTTTCATATGCTTACACCCTATATTTTCTTGTGGTATTTTTCACAATCGTTTCAAAATAAAAACAGAGTTCCAACCCTGCTTTTATTTCGACTATTTTTAACGAACCAGGTAACCACCATCAACAGGAATGATTGCCCCGTTGATGTAGTTGGCCGCATTACTTGCCAGATAAACCGAGATGCCCATCAATTCATATGGTTCACCCCAGTGTCCAGCAGGGATTCTACCCAGAATCTCATCATTCCGTTGTTTATCTGCCCGGATAGGAGCGGTGTTGGCCGTCTTAATATACCCGGGGGCAATCGCGTTTACCTGCACATTGTAGGCTGCCATCTCACTGGCAAAGGCCTTCGTTAGCCCGGCTACACCATGCTTTGCAGCGGTGTAGGATGGGATAAACTTACCACCCTGGAAGGATAACATTGAGCCAATATTGATGATCTTTCCAGATTTTTGCTTGGCAAATTCCTTAGAAGCTGCTAATGACAAATGATAAACGGCCGACAGGTTAATGGCAATCACGTGATCCCAATCTTCATCCTTAGATTCCAACAGCGGATTTCGTTTGATCATTCCAGCGTTATTGACCAGAATGTCAATGTGGCCAAATTTGCTGATCGCTTCAGCAACCACCTTTTCGGCAATGCCCTTTTGAGTTAAGTCAGCTTCCATAAATTCAACCCGCTGGCCATGGGCTTCAATTACCTGACGAGTATCGTCCCATCCCTGTTTACCAAAGGTGGGGATAAAGATATCAGCGCCTGCTTCAGCCATGGCCACGGCATAACCTTGACCTAAGCCAGTGTTGCCACCTGAGATAATGGCGACTTTCCCTTTGAGGCTGAACCAAGACATCTTGAACTTGTTCAGTTCCTCGGTGTTATGCATAATTTCTTCTTTTGATTGTGCCATCAGTCCATCATCCTCCCATTATCTCAATTCATGCATGTCAACGGCATCCATGTCATCATAGGTTTGGTTCTCACCACACATTGCCCAGATGAATGCGTAATTAGTTGTCCCAACACCACAGTGAATTGAGAAGCTTGGGTTAACAACGGCTTGATCAGGTTCCAACCAAATATGCTTGGTGTTGTTTGGGGTGCCCATAAAGTGAGCAACCCGGGTATCTTTCGAACCAAATTCGGTATATAAGTATGTTTCCATTCGACGAGCATGGGTATGAGCAGGCATTGTGTTCCATGAATTTCCGGGTTCCAAAACGGTGTATCCCATCTGCAGCTGGCAGGTATCCATGATTGATGCGTCAATATACTTGTGGATGGTCCGTTTGTTCATATGTTCCTGATCCCCCATTGGCATAGCAATCGAATCCTTGTATGCCAATTTTTTAGATGGGTAAGCCCGATGTGCTGGCGTTGAAACAACGTAGAACTTAGCTGGCTTCGAAGCATCATCGGATTCAAATACGACGCTCTTGGTACCCATACTGATGTAATAACCGTCATGGGGTTCAATTTCTTCAGTCTTACCATCGATGGTAACTTTACCTTTACCGCCAATGTTAATGAATCCAAGTTCCCGGCGTTGCAAGAAGAACTCTACCCCTAACTGCTTATCCAGTTTAATTTCCAGTGGTGAATCGGTTGGGGTAACCCCACCGAAGATCATCCGGTCATTGTAGGTATAGGTCAATAAAATATCACCAGGGTTGAAGATCTTTTCCATTAAGAATTGGTCTCTCATCTGATCCGTATTGTAATGATCAATATCCTCAGGACTATGTGCGTATTTGGTAACCATGTTAAATGCCATTTTAAGTTCCTCCATATATTTCTTATTTGGAAACTACCATTTCCTATTTACACAATTAAAGTATATAACGGAATCATAAAAAAACAAGGGGGATTTTTGGCGGAATAGATCGGGCACTTCTGAAGCGCTTACATAAACGCTGATATAACGCGTTTACATGGTTTTAAATAAAAATAAATCTTTTTGATGATTTGCTATTTTTTGAGCAAATTTCATTTTCCTTTATGGAAATTGACTACTTTTCTTTCTCGAATTGCTGATATGTCTGTCGTTTCATCACAAATTCATTAACTAAAATATCATGTTTCGTTGTGAAATGAATACCAAAATTGACATATTTTTTGCAGCCGAATAGGATAGGGACTATGAATGAGGAGGAGATTAATTTGGCAAAATCACAGAAGATCGTTATTGATCCAGAAAAGTTTGCGTACCATTTTATCGATTCAATCAACAATAATCATATCGATAAGTCAGAAATGAGAGACGCAGCGAAGAAACAACTTTTTGCGTATCTATCTGCGTATGTTCTCGCAGAGCAATTCAATCAATCAGAAGCCAGTAATTTCTTAGATAATCAGCAAATCAACATCGATAATCTCTCAATGGGCAAATTCTTAGAATTAATTTCTCAAAAAACTGATTTCAATGCACCGAATATGTAATGAAAAAAAAGGTGGGACTGAAAACGAACTATTTATCAAGTTCATTTTCGATCTCACCTTTTGTTATGGTTAATTCTTTTATGATCTTTGTCTTATACGATGGGGTTAGTCTGAACTTTGGTAGGCTAATACTGATCGCTGCGATTGCTCGACCATGATTCACAATCGGCATTGCGATACAATATCCCCCCACTTCCTGTTCCTCATCGTCAATCGCATACCCAAGCTGTTTAACCTTCGCAACTTCAGAAACCAACTCATCCTTGTCGGTAATTGTATACGGGGTAAAGGGTTTTAAATCTCTATCTTTCAAGTACGCATTCAGTTCATCCGGCGTATAGGTCCCCAGAACTGCCTTTCCGATTCCTGAACTATACAGTTCACGTGCCATCCCAATCTTGGAAGTCATATAAATTCCCTGATGCTTTGGCTCTAGTTTATTGACATAGACGACCCGATTCTTTTGCGGGATCGCTAAATGAATTGTTTCATCAATGATCGACTGCAATTTTTCCAGATTAGGTCGAGTCATATCAACTAGGTTAGTCGTATTCGTTCGAACTGAACCATACTTCACTAGTGCCGGACCCAAGTAGTACTGCTTAGTACCGTTAGTTCTTGATACATAGCTTAAATATTCAAGTGTCGTTAATATTTTGGAAACGGTTGGCGGATTAATAGCCGTATCCTTTGACAGTATTTGAACACTCTTCGGTTTGCCATCCGATAGACTGTCAAGAATTTTGGAAGCCTTAATCAAGACTGTCCCGTACATCTTTTCGCTCATGACGATCCCTCCACTGTACAATTTCTTATTTGGAAATCATTATAGTCGAAAAAAGGTGCCATGTCGAATAAATAAAAAGCTAAATCTCAATTCTGAGTTAACCAATGTTGTTTCCATACGCCTCTATCTGCGTCAATGCGGGGAAATCCGAGTTGTCCTGGGCTTTCGTTAGATTTTTTAATTTAATCCAAGAAGTTTGAATTTTCAAAAAGCTAAATGACTGGAATTCCAAACTATTCGTTGTATCAAAAACCTTTTCTGAGCCATCTGAAAACTCAATTGTGGCATTAACCCAGTAGCTATCATGGGGATAGTCCCCACGATACAATAGCTTAATACAGTCAAGTTCAACGTCGCGGCCAAAATCCACTTTCAATTCAGCATCCGCACGGCCACCAATTCCCCAACACTGGAATGGATATTCGCCGTGTGAAAGGTTTGCTAGCTTCCCATCGATCACGTTCTTTGCAAAGAAAACCGACTCTCCACGAGTCTCCACATTTGCACTTGCATGTGGATAAGCCCCCGTTGCTTCATGTTGATCGTGAGGATTCAGTGCTAAGTTCTGATAGCGCACTATATCGGCTTTAGAAGCTTTTCGTACGATTACATAGTGCCGCTTTGAGCGAAATGATGTATCTAATTGACTTGGTGCCAACGTCTCTGAGAGTGGGATCGTGTACCGCCACTCCTTTTGAGCCAAATAAATTAGACTCGGATTGAGGGTTTCGTCCAGTTGAACCCATAAATATTGGTTTGGTTGGTCAATACGAACCCGTATCTGATCCCCAACACGCCAACGCATCTCTTTGACGCCCAACGTAACCAATTCATCCCCCTGAGCCGAAAATGCCGTTTCATCTTTATCGTCAGAGATCTGGCCGCTTATCACCTTGTCATTTCGATCCACAAAGTCAACCTTAATTGTCATTTTATCCGCCTCTCTTAAATATCTAAAATCATTACCAAATCAGGAAATCTTTTCCAAGAATTCTTAAAATTGCTTCAACAAAGAAGTAATCAGCATACACAATCCGATCCCGCTTCGGTCCATTCTGATTGTATTGCACCGACCCATCTGTAATAATTCCGTCAGTTGCAACGTTGTAGTCAGCGTTATTTTCATCAAGATGTTTGAGAATCTTCAATGCGGAGTCAACGTACAACTGGCGCTCTAAGTCAGGAACCTGTTTGCCAATTTCTAATAATCCACAGGCTGCAATTGCGGCCGCAGAAGTGTCAATTTGAATTGGATCCTTGGGGGCCCGAAAATCAACTAGTGATTCATAATCATTCCGCTCTATATTAGCCAAGAAATAGTGGGCAGCCCGTTTAGCAGTATCCAGATATCGTTGATCATGAGTGTGGACGTAGCTCAGCGCAAATCCATAAATTGCCCAAGCCTGGCCTCTTGACCATGAGGAACCAACGCCGTAACCTTGCCCACCGCGAGTTTCCAGCAATTCTCCAGTCTTCGGATCAAAAATGCAAATATGATTAACCGACCCATCAGCCCTCACGTGATTCTGCATAACAGTATCTGCATGAGTTCGGGCAATATAATCATATCGAGGATCATTTGTGACGTCCCGAGCCCAATACAAAAGTGAAATATTCATCATTGAGTCAATGATCACCCAGCCATTCCGATCGCCAGATTCATCAGGATTCCAAGCTTTAATGAATTTACCAATTGGATTATAACGACCGTTTAACAAATTGGCTGCGTGCAACCCACGGGCTAATGAACGTTCATGCTTCGTTAACCGATAATCGGCAACTGCCGTGTGGAGCCACATAAAACCAACATCATGGTCAAGCCCCATGAAGTTGGTAAATGCATCATCTAACCGTTTTTCAGAAAAACGAGCATAAGTCTCATAGTCTTTATCGCCAGTCGCATGGTATAGCTGCCAAAGCATCCCTGCCCAGAATCCGTTTGTCCACCAAGTAATATCCTTCGAACCTTCGTCTTCATAATGGCCATTCACTGGAATATATGGAATATCAGTTGATAAACGTCTCATTTCAGCTGATATTTTTTTCTGGAGTTTTGATAAGACATTTGTCGCCCAAACATTTTCATCAGGTACCGTTCCCAATTTTGTTATTTGCATAGTTTCACCTCATTGATAATTTTACTGGGAAGAGATAGTTTCCTTATAGGAAATTTCTCTTTCTTGCTGTTCAAATTCAAGTATAATAGCGCTTTCAAAAAAATCAAGAATATTTTTACGAAACTACAGTAAAATCACTTAGTATTTAGACTGGCAGCAACACACAATGTCAATACCAATTTGTCATTAAAGCCGTCATATAGCGGTTGGTTGCTTATACCATTCAGCGATTCATGGAGTAATTTACTAAACAGTGACTAAAATAATCACAAAAGTTGTTGACATTTTCTTCAAACAGCTTTAAATTTATCTCGTAATAAGAAAACACGATTTCCTATTTGGAATTTATAAGGAGGGCTCGAATGATGCGATTAGACAACTATCGAATTATTACATAAATCAACGTTAATAACTTTTTTATTTAGTTCGAATTGAAAGCGCTGCCTAAGTGCCTTGTTAATCTATTTAGGGTGCGCCTCACAAAAGAAGGAGTGACTTATTTTGCAAGATGATGATAAGAAAACAAAGAAAACTGCTGTCGGCCAAATTGCCAATGCCAAGGTAAGCGACGACAAACAACCAAAATTACCATGGATGTTCTCATGGGCAATGTTTATGGCTCCCATGATTTGGTACGGGCCAACGGTTGGTGTCAGAAACACCTTAATTCCTCAATTGTTTAGTCAAATTGATTCCGCAAATAAAGTTTGGGCTTATGGCATTATCGGAGCCGTCGCAACCCTTGTATCTGCTATTACTAACCTTCTATTCGGTGCACTATCGGACGTCACACGAACCCGTTGGGGAAAGCGAAAACCCTACATCGTTCTTGGAACACTTATCATGGCCGGCTCCTTAGTTGCAGTTGCCAACTGTAAATCAGTGGTTGCTGTTATCTTGGTATGGATCATTGATGCCTCTGCAGAAAACGCAATTGCCGCATCAATCTATCCACAAATTTCTGACCGAATTGCACCAAAATGGCGGGGGACCGTATCAACATTCTATGGTGTTGGTTTTACAATTTCACAGCAAGGCTTCACAATTTTAGCAGCTCAATTCTTAGGTAACGTCAAATATGGTATTTATACCATGGCTGCAATCGCTGTTGTCTTGGGAATCATTCACCTGTTTCTTTCAAATGAGCAAGGAAATCTTGATGAGCCAAAGATCAAACTCAGCAAAGAAACATTTAAAAAATACTTTTTTATTCCAACTAAAGGGGCTCACGATTTCTATTTAGCCCTCTTCGGTAAGTTCTTCATGGTTGTCGGTAGTACGATCGTTACAACATACCTACTGTATATTTTCACCGACTACATGGGGCTGAACAGCAGTCAAGCCGGTCATTCAGTATCCATCTTCTCAACCTTAATGTTAGTCATTGGTGTCACGTTTGCCCTGATCGCTGGTCCTCTAGCTGACCGTGCAAAACGAATTAAGCTCCCTGTAACGATTGCAACATTCCTTCTAGGATTTGCCGCACTGTTTCCGTTGTTTGCGGTTCATCCATGGGCTATGTATGTATACGGTGTTATTGCAGCCGTTGGTAATGGTATCTATAATTCCGTTGATGGCGCATTAAACCTGGATGTTCTCCCATCATCTGACACAGCTGGGAAGGATTTAGGATTGATTAATCTGGCAAACACGTTATCCCAAATGGTTGGTTCCATTTCTGCATCAGCAATTGTTTCAACTTGGGGGTATCATGCCATCTTTATCTTCGCCGTTGGTATGGAAATCATCGGTGGTTGCCTGATTGCTGCCATCAAATCTGTTAAATAGCTTTCAAATCAACACGATTTCTCACTAAGTTTTTAACGCGATTCAAACATTGAACGAAATCACTATCTAATTGAAAACAGGTTCCATGAAATCCAAAAAATTTCATGGAACCTGTTCTGTTATCTACTTTTAACAAGTAACGTCAATGTATAGCTAATCTATTTCGAACAAGACACCTAGAGGCGATATTTTGAATGCTATGCGTGATTATAAATGTGTGTTACGGTTGTTAAGTTATGACATGAAAATCAATTACTGGAACTGCTGCCGAAGTAATTGTTGATGCGCGCGGCATTTTGGCTTAATTAAAGGATGAATAAACCCATGAGTAAATTATTAATCCGGATCACCACGGTGATGATACTGATCTTCATTGCCTGGGGAATTTCCCAGATAATCAAGAATTTCATTGGAATTTATCAACAGGGTTTATGGGTTGGAATCGGCGCAACAGCCTTCCTTATCTGTGCCATTATTTTAAAAGGCATGTGGGACAAAAGGAATCATTAAATTATTTCTCGATTCTAAATGGCCTCCACATAGAGTTTTTCACCCATAACTCATCATTTTGAATAGATTCAAAAACTGAGATGAAATTTCCTTCAAATTTGGAAAATTCATCTCAATTCGTTTATCTATTAAACTCGCTTTTGTCTCGAGTACTCGCAAATATTAAATGATTCATGTTTGTAATCTTAACCACTTTGCTTCCCATTTATTCTCAGCACACGAATCGTCCGCATATCAGCATCAATCACTGGCGCAGTCCCATCTTCACGGTGCACATTTTTAAAGGTAATCTTCCGCGCATACTTCACACAAATTTGTGGATCATTCGCATTGCCATTGTTTGGAAGCGTCACACTATCCAGGAGAACATCTGAAATATCGGAACAGGCACCGGTTTGGGGCTCATAAAAGCCCACAAATTCAAGCGAGTGGCCGTTACCAGTAATTTGCGTATTGCTGATTTGAATCGTTTGGAACACCGGTAATGTTGGTGCTGCCTGCCCGTCGGCATTATAGTCGACGCTGTGCACCATGAATCGATCGACTCGGCAGTCCTGCATTTTAAAGTTTCGGATATAACCGCCACGGGAAGCATGGGCTTTCAGCTCAACACCGTAGTCAGTATCGCTTACAACACAGTCCCGTAGTGAAACGCCGTCAACCCCGCCAGACTCTTCGCTGCCAATCGCTAACACATGGCCGCCAATCATCTTCAGATCAAAGATGCGGATGTTCTTAGCCAGAATGTTAATTTGATTGCCTTCGGGATTTTTACCTGACTTAATGGCAATACAGTCATCCCCGGTATCAAATGTCGTATCAAAGATCATCATATTCCGGGAAGAATCGGGATCCCAGCCATCCCCATTATCAATTCCCCGAGACTGAATATTAACCCCATGTGTCGTCACCGTATCACAATAGATCATATGAATTGTCCAGCATGGTGGATTCTTAACGGTCACGTTCCAAATATCAACGTTCTGACACTGAATAAAGCTCAGTAAACGCCCGCGAACACGGCGCCCACCAATGCCGTCCGACACGTATTGCGGCCACTTTTGCTTATCGTGATACCTTTCTTTCATCCCATCACCCAACTGATTGCCGCCGCCTATGATAGTTCCGGTACCGCAAATCCGAATGTCGTGGCAAACCATGTTCATGCGATTTTCAGGTGTCAAATATCCAGCATTGATCAAGCTCCGGAAACAATTCATCTCCCAGCCCTCGTAGCGGGTCAGTATCAGCCCATCAGCATTAACGTGCTGGCTGGATTTGCTTCGGTCCCCTTGAGCGTATACATAGTCTGACGGATCAGTCGATCCCTGCAGCGTCCCGTCCACTTGAAAAACCATGTCACTTTTTAGATCAATCGCCCCACTCAAAACGATTGTCCCTTTAGGGATTAATACGGTCCCACCCTTCGGACAATCAGTAATTGCCCGTTGCAGTGCCGCGGTTGAAAGTCGTTTTCCAGTGGGATCTGCGGCGTAAGGTGCTTGAGTGACGTCAATTAGTTGCGCCGCCGGGCGGGTTTTAACCCCTATCTTTTTGGTAGCAGCCACTATCCGTCCTTGAGGAAACAAGCTCCGGACTTCAAACGTATACTGCGTGTTTGGCTGCAAATCAACAACCGTTGCGTGGGTCTGCTTGGAAGTAGTTTTAAGTATCTGATGGCCATCCAAAAGGACAACGTACCCCGTAACTTCGCGATAGTCTACCGGTTTATCCCAAACTATCGAAACGTGGGTACTTCCAAGAGTCGCTGGGGCAACCATGGGTCTTTGAGGTGCTAAGTTTGATGTATTTGTCACTCGTTTATCCCTTCGTTCCTGTTAGCAGAAAAATAACTTGCAAGGCGCTTATTTAATCCAGGCCATCAGTGATTGCCAACAATCTCACCCGCATATGATCCAACACAGCCCGGCCAAATTGCCGCTCGGCCCGACTGCCGATCATGTTGACGGCCAAAGTCATCTCACCATTAAAGGTACTGATGGCCACTTGGTACATCGGCATCCGTCTAAACGAGCCGGTCATGATCAGTTGTTGAACATCCGTGTCCGCAAACCGTAAGCGTTCCTGGTCAACGATCCCAAAATTAGTGTAGGCAATCTCACGAACGTGATAACTGGCCTCAACCACCTTCTGCAGTTCATCAATCGATTGGCCGGCATCGACCTTAGCCACCAAGCCCCTGATAGAATCAAGAAATTGCTTGGCTTTTTTTCGATCAACCATCTGCTCATGAACTTTCTTAGCCGTTACCGCAAGGCCCTCTTCAGGTTGGCTTACCACATCAAAATTATATCGCGCAGTCATATTCTGGACCCGCAGCTGTTGCCGCTGATCAGCTGGTAAATACTGGCGCATATCCGTTGGGCACGCCAACGCAATTGCCTCAACACCGCAATACTGTTGAATCGTTTTGCCAAACGCCGCCATCAGCATATCATTCAGAGTAACTCCCAGCTTGCGGGTGGCGGCGTGCAGTGCCTGTGTCTGTTGTTCAGTCAGCTGGGTATGGATCACCTCATAAGTCGGGGATTGGGAATCAGCTAACTTTGGCAATAACAGTTTTTCACTTGGATGATCGGTCGTGTTGACCGTTGGCTTAGTCGTTGCCAGCAACTGCCGGATCCCATCAATGTCCGTATGATTCTGGATCCCTTTTGGAACTGCTTGGCGGTTATAACACTCCGCCAGCAGGTACAGGAGCTGCTTAGTTCCGGCACCATCACTCAGAATATGGCTCACAAAGATAATCAGTTTTTCGCCGGTCACAATGATTTTTAGTTGCGGCTGGTTCATAAAATCAAGACGGTTGGCCGCACCCTCGTCATAATCGGTCACCACCTTTACAATCGTGGCCGCGTCACGGTCAAGCGGCACAAATTGGTTATCGGCCACTTCATAACTCGCAAAAATTTCCGGAATAATCTTGCCCACCGCCACAACGGCACGCTTTAGACGATCAACATCAAGTTGATCGGACAATCGTAGTTCACATCGGACCACCGGGTACAGTTCGTCCAACCCAATTGTGTGCAGAATATTTAATGGATCCACCATTTAGAATGCTTCCCTTCTCTAATAAGAACGCTTTCAATTTTATTAACTTGAATTTACACTTTAAGTGCAACACTAAT
>NZ_AZFZ01000047.1 GCF_001435895.1 Lentilactobacillus parafarraginis DSM 18390 = JCM 14109
AAAAGCTTGTTTTAAGACAGACCCTAATCTTCTCACTTGGGAATTACGGAATATCGTTCCCGCGATCGTAAATCATGTCTTCACCTTCACCACGGGTCGTCTCGGCTTGAATGGTCACGTGGCACATGTGGTACTTTTTTTCCATCAAGTCGTCAATCTGACTATAAATCTGCTGGGCTTCGCTAATCTTCATATCATGTAAGTTCACATGAGCCGAAAAAATCACGTTATGCTCATCGATCGACCAAGCGTGAACGTGGTGAACGCCCAAAATGCCGTTGATTTGCAACAGGTCATGTTTGATGGCCTGATAATCAATGACTGGCGCCCCCTGCATCAGGATTCGGTTGGTCTGGCGAATAATCGGAATTGACTCATAAAAAATATAAACCGCGACTAAAATTGTCACAACTGGATCAATCCAAACCCAGCCAAAAATATCAATTAAAATCCCGCCAACAATAATCGCAACCGAAGACAGCGCATCACTCATGATATGTAAGTAAGTCGCCCGCATATTAAGGTTATGCTTGGCGCCGGCATTTAGCAAGAACGCTGACACAAAATTGGCAATTAGCCCCACCACGGCAACGATTAACATCAAGCTGCCATTAATTGATTCCGGGTGAGAAATTCGTTTAACCGCCTCAACCATCAAAAAGAGACAAATCAGACACAACGCAATGGCGTTCAGAAATGCCGCAATAATCTCCGCACGCTTATAGCCGAATGTGTTTCGCTCATTCTGGCGCTTTTGACTAATTTTGTGGGCCCCATAACTGAAGACAATCGAAAACGAATCCCCCAAATTATGAAACGCATCGGAAATCAGCGAAAGACTGCCCGACAAAGCGCCGCCAATAAATTCAGCGATAGTGATTGCAACGTTTAAAATGGTTACGTAAAAGAAGCGCTGGCCACTCATCACGTTACGTTCCGGTTCTTTTTCTGCCACGATCGATCACTCCAATCTAGTAACATTATGGCATTGATCGGGCAATTTTTCCATCCTTAGCAAACTATCTTTTAGGGATACAGAAAAACTGTTGCCAGACCAGGGTCCAGCAACAGCTTTCGAGGGGAACCAGCATCCCTGTTGGTTTTAACTAAATTTTACTTCGTCCATACTCGAAGACTGATCCAATTTTTTAATTGGATACTCAAAGTGCTTAATCGCACGATGAAACTCTTGTGTCACATTACCTGCGTAATCTAACAGTTATACAAACGACAATCTAATTAACACAAAATAAGGGGCTGATTCCTCTCTAGTTTAAGAATATCATCACAAACCAGATTTAACAATCGTTTTGTCTATATATCACAATGTTCAATCAGTTTTTTAACCTCTGAAATCGAGGATCCGTTCTCAATGAAACAGTGAACCAGATCCAACCAGTAAATATCCCGATCGTTAAGGGTGGTCGTACTTGTGAGTTGCTGCTTGCTGGGGACCAATCCCTGTTGAATATAGTTGGCAATGACGTCAGGCGTCACGTTAAACTGACGCGCCGACTCAGTTAATGTCAATTCCATTACCCGTACCTCATCTTCAAAATTTAAGACTATTCTAGCAGGATTTCGAACAATTGCAACCGGTTCCGATTAATTACCTTCAACCATCCGCCAGTTACCCTCTGCCGCCTTGGAAATCATGTTTAAAAAGTGCAGAATAGACGCTGCTTTGTCCTTGTCGTGAGCGGTCAGGCGATTCAATCCTTCCCCGGTGACCATCGGATCACTCAGTGAAAAGTCAGCGCCCTTTTTTTCGCCCTGAGAAAAGGCAATGACCGTATTGCCATCGTCAATTTCGGTCACGATGAAGAACAGGCTGAAGTCGTCATCGTCCTTCATGTAGGCGGGCATTGCCCAGATACCGTCACTGATTTGCAGTAACTCTTCGTTTTCATAACGGTAGTCCTTGTGGTTGGCTTCCGTAACCGGTTTGTCGAGAACAAACAGCATTTGGTTAAAAATTGGGTCACCCAGTTTGATATTATCTTCCATTTTAATTTCCTTTCAAATTTGGCATTCGAAAGTTCATTATAACAAAACAAATCTGGGATGCAATGAGTGACCCGCTCACTTGATATATCTGGTTCTCATGACCCGGCCAAAATACGTGATGAAGCCGGCGGCCAGCCCCCAAGCTATTGATAAAACGGGATAATTTAACGTGAGTAAGAATGAGGAGACCGTCTCGGTTCCCATGGCTAAATTAATGGCAAAATAGATGAAGTAAGCGATTGGCGTGGCCACCACCAAGCTCTTTAAGGCTTGGTAGAATGCCCACCGGTGGTTTTGGCGGGCACCTGCAGCCTTAATTTCAGCATCAAGAAGATGCTTTCTGGAAATTTCAAACACCGTGTACTGCCACACGCCAAGAATCGTGATCAATTCATTGATGACCACCGTCCATACGAAGACGGTCTTCGAAGCCCCAATTGCAAAGCCAAAAATCACGAGGTTGGCAAAGAACGTGTAGGTCCACAGAAAAATAAACGCGTGGTTGCCAATCCGATCAATCTGCTGGCGGGCGTATTCATCCAAGGGCCCCGGAATGCCGTAGAACCACTTAACTAATTGAACATCGATCTGATTATGAAATTTCATTATCATCCAACCTCCCAACAAAAAGGATCCCATCAAACCACTTCAATAATCGCATCACAAGTTTTCCCTTTTTCATTTTAATCACTCGTTTCCTTTGTTTCGATAGCCGTGAACAACGTATTCAAATCCGTGCCCAGGGTTTTCGCCAAATCAATACATAAATTTAAGGATGGATTATACTTATCGTTTTCAATCAAATTGATTGTTTGCCTGGCCACGCCAATCCTTTCGGCCAGGGCAAACTGCGATAGTCCCTGCTTCTTGCGGTATTCTCTTACCCGATTCAAATTGGTCGGCCCTCCTTGTCATATATATGTGACTTTCTTGACACCGTTAATGTACTGCTTTTTGATCAGATTGTCAATTATATATGACATTTCATCCACAAAAAAACGCCGCCATTTCTGGCAGCGTGCTTTCTTAACATTATACGTACATTAACTTGCGATCCAAAACCGGCATCTGCATATGGTGGTATTCATGATCACCAATCATCTGCATACCAACCGTCTTAAATCCCTTTCGCGTGTACAGTTTTTCTGCTTCGGGGTTTTCCAAATCAACGTTGAGCCCAACCACTGATTTGCCATCATTTAATGCCATCCGCGGCACGGCAGCAAGCAGCTTGCTGCCAATTCCACGCCCTTGAAAGTTCGGGTCAACGGCAATCGAATCCAAGTACCATTCATCGGTATTGGTTTCGGAATCAGGAATGTAGGGTTCTTTAAAATCGGCACTTTGCTTTGATAAATTAATCAGCACCCTGTTGATATCGTCCTCATTTTCGCTGGGGTATCCAAATACCACCCCAACAACTTGGCCATCGGCCTCGGCCACCACCGTGGATGCCTTATCAGACAAGTAAGTCTTCGTCTGGTAAGCCCTAGTGATGACCTTGGCGAGTCCAGGTTCGGGAACGTCTTCTAGTTCATCAAGCTGCATTTCATCAAAAATAATATCAATTAACGGCGCTATCTGGCCGGCGTCGTCCTGCTGTGCTTCTCTAACGGTAATCAAAAAAATCCTCCTAGTCGATTTTATGCTTTCATTGAGTTACATCATAGTTTACAGAATTTTCAGGAGGTTGTCAAAATTGGCATCTGATAAAGGCCTATGATAACAGTTATTGCCGCTAATTTATCAGTGGCAGCGCTACTTAGCCGATGAATCATCAGAACGGGTTTTCACGCTGTCCTCATTATTTTCAGTAAATTCATCCGGATGATTTCGGTGAAGTTCATCCAGCTCATTTCTGATCTGACCCAGAATTTCAATTTCCAATTTCTGGATTTCCAGCGTATGGGGCAGTTGGTTTTGCGTCAAATTGTCCAGCTTGGCGTGAAGAATTCGCAGTTCGTGTTCTGATTTCAAGTTCACGTGATAGTCATTTTCCGAATTCATCCGGTCCCGGTCGGCCGCCCGGTTTTGGCTCATCATGATAATGGGTGCCTGAATCGCCGCAATACAACTTAGGGCAAGGTTTAAGAGGATGAAGGGAAACGGATCAAATCGAATGCCAAATAATCCGGCCCCGTTAACGCACATCCACGCGATTAAAACGAACGTAAAGATCCCGATAAACCCCCAGCTGCCGCCAAACCTGGCAACGGCATCGGATACTCGTTGGCCCATTGTGAGCGTTTTTTCCAAATTTTCGTTCACGTCGACAATGTCGTAGTCATCGCTTTGCATCGCCCGGGTCAGGCGGCGGTTGATTTTTTGGCCCTGCTTAACGTCGGAGCGAACCATTCCGTCCACGCGCATCAGTTGATATTTTAATAAATCATGGTCACAAATAAAGTCGGTCACCTTGGCCCCCGGATGATCGGCCTTGATTAAATTGCGGGTCGCCGGCTCCAAATCCTTTAAATACCGGCCATCAATCAGCATATGTTCCTGGTGATCAATAAAACAAATTGCAGTTTGCATTTCAGCCATGTTTCCTGGTCCTCCCTAGTTTTCAATGAAGATTTTAAGTGCTTATTTTCAGACGTTCTGTTCAAATTAAAAACGGCTTACCAATATTATATCAGTAAGCCGCCGGTGAATATTCATTTAACTGCCAGTCGATAAAGATCTAGTACGTAGTCAACCAAAAACATCATGCCTTAATTAAATCAGTCTTTGCCTTTGATAGCGCGTCCTTAATTGCCTTGATGTGTTTTTGAGCTTCCTCATCGTTTTGATTTTCCTTCAACCATGAGAGTACGGACACGTTATTCTCCAATTCCGCAATAATTTTTTTGACCGTTTGATCGGTTTCTGCTTCGGTAGACATATCTAGTCTCCTCCTTAATTTGATAACGCTATCATAACGTGAAGGCCTGTAAACATCAACCGGATTGACCACGATTTCATTGAATTCTCATTAATGGTTTGCCAAGAAAAAACTAACCCTATCCTGTAAGCTTCCCACCCTGAGAATACTTACTGCTTTTTAATCTAAAATTGCTGTCATATCACCAGGTAAATCGCTTTGAAAACTGAGGTGGGTTTTCGAAAACGGGTCATTAAAATCAAGCTTTGCCGCATGAAGCGCCTGGCGGGAAATTCCCCGATCCATCGGGCCATGATACAGTTCATCCCCCAATAACGGGTGACCAATTGCCGCAAAGTGAACCCGAATTTGATGAGTTCGCCCGGTATGCAGGGCGACTTCCACCAACGTCCGATCCACCAACGTCCGTTTCACCCAGTACTCAGTGTCGGCTGCGCGGCCGCTTTCGGCAATCACCTGACCGAAGCCGTCGGGATCCTTGGCAATCGGCTTTTGAATCCGGCCGTGCGCCAAAAGACCGGTGCCCGACACAACCGCCAAATACCGTTTATGCAGCTGTTTGGCCGCTAACAGCTCATTAGCCAGGCTATTGGCCAGCCGGTGCTTGGCAATCAGCACTAAGCCACTGGTAAACCGATCCAGTCGGGTAATCACGTGGGGCACCACATTTTTGGCATGAGCCTTGATTAGATGGCCCTTCACCCGATTGACCAGTGTATCGGCTCGATTGGCAGGACCCGGAACCACCGTCAGGCCAGCGGGCTTGTCCACAATTAGCCAATTATCATCTTCGTAAATCACCTTAATGGGCTGGTCACTCACCGCGACGTTTGGATCACTGACCTCATCAGGCAGCTCGATGGTGACTTGATCACCATCCCACAACGTTGGCGTCCCGGTGCTCAATTGACCATTAATCCAGAAATGGCCGGCAACCTTAACTTCCTTATACATCCGGTGACTAATCCCCCGCCCGTTGAGAAATCGTTTTAGTGCGGGTGGTTCACCAGTTTGGCGTGTCCATGTAAATTTCATCGTGAGCCTCTTTTCTCAGTTTTTAAGTCTAACGGGGCACCCCCGGGACAATCAACCGGTGCCCACCAGATTGCCTCCAAGTTGTGACCGTTTATCACATCGAAATATTTAGAATCATATAGTAATGGCATATTCTTTAAAAAATAATATTATTTTTTTATATCGCCAAAACGCTTGTGCACCAATGAATTTGTCAATTTAAGATGTGCAAAATATAGTTTTGTGCGAAATAAGTTGTTGACATCGGTTACATTCCTTGTAGAATGAAGTCATACGTTAGCTTGTGAATCATTTTATTTGTCAAAGGAGAAGATAATATGAAAATTGCTGTTATTGGTTGTACACACGCGGGGACGTTTGCCATCAAGACCATTTTAGCAGAACATCCCGATGCTTCCGTCACGGTTTATGAAAAAAATGATAATATTTCATTCCTTTCATGTGGGATTGCGCTTTACTTAGGTAAACAAGTAAAGGATCCTCAAGGCTTATTCTACTCTAGTCCAGACGAACTGAAAAAGTTGGGCGCCACGGTTAAAATGCAGCACGAAGTCACCAACGTTGATCCGGAAGCCAAGACCATCGAAGTGACCAATTTAAGCGATCATCAGCAGTTTGAAGACTCCTACGATAAATTGGTGGTCACAACCGGTTCATGGCCCGTCATTCCACCAATCAAAGGCGTCGATAACCCCAACGTTTACCTCTGCAAGAACTGGAATCACGCCGAAGAACTGTTCCAGACCGCGCCTTCCAAGAAGCGCATCATGGTCATCGGCGCCGGCTACATTGGTGCTGAACTTGCCGAAGCTTACAGCACAACCGGCCATGAAGTCACCCTGGTTGATGGTGTTGACCGCATCATGAGTAAGTATTTTGACAAGGAATTTACCGACGTTGTCGAAGACGATTACAAAAACCACGGGGTTACGCTTGCCCTTGATCAACAAGTCACAGAAATTTCTGGAACTGATACGGTCACGGTTAAGACAACCAAAGGCACCTATGAGACTGACATGGTCATCATGTGTGTCGGCTTCAAACCGAACACCAGCCTGTTTAAAGGCAAATTAGATATGATCGAAAACGGTGCTTTGATCACAAATGAATATATGCAAACTTCCAATCCCGACATCTATGCGGCTGGCGATAGCGTTGCCGTTCATTACAACCCAACCCACAGTTTGGCCTACATCCCACTGGCAACCAACGCCGTTCGTCAGGGAATTCTCGTTGGCAAGAACATCGAAACGCCGACCGTTAAATACATGGGTACCCAATCATCATCAGGATTAAAGCTTTATGACCGCACGATTGTGTCAACCGGTCTGACAATGGCCGCCGCCAAAGCGAAGGGCGTTAAAGCCGAATCCGTTACGATCACCGATAACTACCGCCCAGAATTTATGCCAAGTACTGAACCGGTCCTGATGAGTTTGGTATTTGATCCGGACACCCGCCAAATCCTTGGGGGCGCCCTGATGAGCACCTACGATGTTTCCCAGTCCGCCAACACGCTGTCTGTCTGCATCCAAAATCAGAATACCATCGACGACTTGGCAATGGTTGATATGTTATTCCAGCCACAGTTTGACCGCCCATTCAACTACCTGAACATTCTGGGTCAAGCTGCTCAAGAACAGGCCGCTAAATTAGCAAGTAAGATGCCTGTCAAATAATCCCCAGTCCCAAAAAGACATTGTTGTGAAGTATCCAACATGCCTCGAGTAAGCGTTGAAAACTAAGTGAACTATTACAAAGTAAGCCTTTGTAAAACGCATACATGTACGTTATAATGTTTACTGCATAGTGATGACGATCTTTTCTAAACCACATTAAGCGTCTCACAAGTGCATGCCGACTCTCAGAAATGAGGGGCGGCTTTTTTGGTGCTTTGGGAAGAAATGAGCAGAATGTTTGAGCTTATGCATTTAGGCATAACTGGCGCTAACCTGCAGGGGGGACCGGTGTAAATCCAAACCCGGATTTCAAGTTCTTTTGTGGGGATTCCTGCTACCTAGACTAAACGTGCTCCGACGACCCTGACCCTTACACATAACGCGCAAAGAACCGTCAATGGACAAAGACCGCCCATCAACGGCTCTTTGCGCGTTATGCACCAGGGTCAACCCGGGTCGAGTCGCACTCTGTAAAATTTACGTAACGCCCCTGTAAAAGTTTCACCAATTTCATTTTCTGCCGCCACTTTCACTGTATTATCAAATAGTACCGTATTATCAGAAATCGTTTGGAGGTCAGAATTTTGAACAAAAGATGAAAACGTTCCGTCGTGTTAGCTTTGGCTTCACTGGGTGTCTTGAGCACCGGTGAACTTTTTAACGCCACCTTCGTGAACGCCGCAACGCATTCCCCGCATATTACCACCAACCAACCCCTCAGCACCGATCCGGCGAAGCGCAACGTGACCTTTACCGGCACGGAGGCCCTTTACAGCAAGCCCAAGATTCGTTCCGGCGCCAAAGTGGTCGTCACCCGGCTCGCCTTAAAAGAACTCGCTAAATCCGACTCATCGGCGGATAATTTTGTCGCCACTCGGGAAGCGATTGCCAGCAACGGGCAAATTTACTATAAGTTGAACTCCTTTAACGGCCAGTATCATGGCTGGATTTACGGCGGCAAAAAAGCCGGGCATTTTGGCGGTGGGATTACGCCCTTTACAACCTTCACTAAAATGGCGCTTCCCGGCGCCCTTTCGAAATATACATTCAACATCGCCGCTCCCGGTCTGAACAACGACGGTAAAAGTGTTACATATCAAGCTCCAATGAACACCGTTTACGGTTCCGGCCGCACCATGGGCGATGCAATCGACTACAAGGACACCGCCTTTCGAATTGATCAGATGGGTACCCGCACCCGCGAAGGCGATACGTGGGTCCACGTCACCAGTACTGATCCCGCTCAAAGCAAAGCGGATGGCTGGATTATGTATAAGGGGCTGTCACAAGCTGAATCAAAAGTTCCGGCCAACGCGCTGCGAATTGACCTGGTTAACAGCAGCGGCCAGCTGATTGCGAACCTCGACTACACCAAGGATGGCGGCCAAACCGGCCAAACAATTGGCTCAGACTATAATTTGAACGGCACTGAATACTGGTTATTAGGCGCAAACGACCAGCAGAAAATCCAGGATGCCGTTCGCAATGCCCTGATCGGCACCGGTTATCAGCTGGACGCTCTAACCGCTAATCAAACCGGTTACCTTGCAGAAGCCACCATTGGCAAAAAAACATCACTTACGGTGACCAAGCAGGATCCGATTGCGACAAACGCGGTTCGCATTAATATCGAGAATGAAAATAATGCCGTCATCGCCTCATTTGATTATCCAAAAGATGGCGGCCAACCCGGTCAGATGCTCGGCACGACGGATAATGGTACCGCCAGCATTGCCGATGGTGATAAGGCGGCCATTCAATCCGGCATCACAACCGCCTTGAAATCCAGCGGTTACAAGTTCACCGACTTAACTGCTGATCAGCTCACGCAGCTCGCTGATGCCAAATTGGGCGGCTCAGTTTACCTCAAGACCACTGCCCGAACCGATACGATCGCTAATAATGCCGTTAGAATCAACTTCGTGGACCCTTCAACCAAAAAGACGGTGGCCACCATTGATTACACCAACACCGATACGGATGATCCGGCACCAAAGGGATCTAATCTAGGTGTCCAATCTGGTGACAGCTGGTCGCTCAAGGCCGATGATAAGACTGCCATTACCGGGCAGGCAAACGCCGCATTGGCAGGTTCCGGTTACGCGTTAACCAACAACCAGTTAACCGATGCTAATCAAGCCACGCTGGGCGCCGCCAAATTTGGTAGCAGTGTCAGCGTTGACGTGACTGCTAATCAGAATCAGCCATCAAAGTAAATGATTATTGAAGGGATGAAATTGAAATGAGAACATCAATCAAACTCATGACGGCACTGTTATTTTCAGTCGTGATTGGATTTGGATTCAGCCAAACAGCTTCAGCGGACGTGATCGACGCTCCCGATCCGGCGAATAACATTCCCCAGGTCAACGCGGGAAACGTGCTCAAGGATTATTCCCAAACAAAACTGAACGCGGTGGATAATCCGACGCTCAAGGGAAATATGGACCGCAAGTATACTGAACGCACCCTGGACGAAAATTCGCCTTCAACGACGGATTCCTACGCCTCGACCCCGGATAGTTCTACGCAAACCACTTTACAGACGAAGCTCTACCTGCCCGATGGTTTCAACGTCACCAACTATCAACACGGAAACTTCCAGAGTATCACCCTGGATGATTCGGGCAACATTTATTTCATCGAATCTAACGGTAGTGACACCAACTTGGGAGTCATTGTGAAATACAATCTTGCCCAGCTGGAAAAACTAGGGGTTGGCAAGGACCCAATGGCGCTCTGGAAAGCCTTCAACTACTTCAATCCATACACCGACGAAGGCGTTTCCCATAATCAACAGTACCAAACCCTTTATGAACAGCTAAAAGCACAGACCAACACCGCCAAACAATTGAAACAACAGATTGGCAAACTTTCAACCAGTAAATCGGACAAGCAAAAGCGAACGACGTTGAATGCAAAATTATCAGCCGTTCAATCCCAGATTGATCAGGTTCAGCAGCAAAATGCCGACCTCTTCAAGTACGCCAAGATTGATCAGGCAGCCCAATTAAGCCCGCAGGTTGATATTGGTCACGGTCAAACCCTGTCGTTTAACCCGGTTAATAAACATCTCTACATCGTCGAAGATAACACCCTGACCGATCTTAGAAACCGGACAGAGAATAACACGGTGCTTGAAATGACCACCAGTAATTTGAAACCAATTCGCCAGTACAATTTCCAAATGTTCCACGGTGATTCGGCTAACCTGCAGCTCCACACCCTGGCTTGGGATAAGCAGGGCAATGCGTATTGGGGTCGAAAAACCGGCCTCGGCTACATGTTCTTCTACGGCCGCATGGACGAACACGACGTTCAGTTCCAAGCCGCGCCATCATACGTGAAGAACCGGGGCGGCTCACCCAACCAGGGGGTCAGTTACAATCCCGCAAGCGATCGGCTTTACTTCGTTTCCGATGATATCCTAACCTCAATTCCCGCCCAACAGGTTCGTGACGGCAGCTTCACTCCGAGCGACATTCACTATGATGCCTTCACATCCAACCGGGAATGCGAAAGCTTGGCATTTGATCAGGACGGTTATGGGTACCTGCTGGTCTTATGGCCGGCTGAAGTTATGAAGTCCAGCACCCCATTAGATTAGCGATTATTACCCATTCCAATGGTCCAAACGGTTATAATGAAGCTAGCTTTAATTTACAGAGGAGGGCGAAATCATGGCAAATCAAAATTTTATCGTCACAACCACTGAACATATTCCGGGCAAGGAATACGAAGTGATTGGGGAAGTCTTCGGGCTAACAACCCAGTCTAAGAACGTGGTCCGCAACATCGGTGCCGGCTTAAAGAACATCGTCGGCGGCGAAATTAAGGACTATACGAAGATGCTCGACGAGGCCCGCAATACATCCGTGGATCGGCTGCGGGAAAACGCCCAGAAACTGGGTGCGGATGCCGTTGTGATGATGCGGTTTGATTCCGGCTCCATTGGCGGCGACATGCAGTCAGTGGCGGCATACGGAACCGCTGTAAAGTATACGAACTAATTTCCCTGAAAGACCTATAATCTAAGAATCGCGCCAATTATTAAACTGATTACAATCAGCTTCTAATTGACGCGATTCTTAGATTTTTTTGTCTTCACATAATAATGCTGAAGCGGCCGGTCTCTCAACCACCGGTTATTTGACGGCTCCGTCTGCGGCGACGGCCACTTCTTGAAGAACGTGTTGAATTAATTGAATGCCTGAAACCAAATCCGCCTCATTCATGACCAATGGCGGTAATAATCGCAGCGTGTTGTGTTCAGCTGGCAGTGCCAACATGCCATGCTTCTGGAGCTCAGCAATGACGTCGGCAACCTTCACATCGGCCGTTAAATGAATACCGATCATCAGGCCCATCCCGGTGACGTCCTTCACGATTGGCAGCGGCGCAATCAGATCCTCGAGTTGCTCAAAGACAACTTGCCCCTTTGCCTGAACCTGCTTCAAAAAGGCCGGGGTTAATTGGGTCAACACGGCTTTGGCCGAAGCCAGCGAGATTTTATTGCCGCCAAAGGTCGTTCCGTGAGAGCCAGGGCCAAACGCTGAAGCCAGCGCCTGCTTACCGAGCATTGCCCCAATTGGGAGTCCATTTCCCAGCGCCTTGGCACAGGTAATGATGTCCGGATCAATCCCAAACTGTTGAAAAGCAAATTTCGACCCGGTCCGGCCGATCCCGGTTTGAACCTCATCAACGATCAGTAAAGTACCGGATTCATGACACTGCTTGGCAACTGCCTGCAGCCAAGCTTTATTGGCCGGAACAACGCCGCCCTCACCCTGAATCACTTCAAGAATCACCGCCGCGTAGTCGCTGGTGATTTGGCCAATCGCACCATCGTCATTATAGGTCGCAAAGTCCACACCTGGTACCAACGGGGCAAATCCGGCCTGAATGTCGGGATTGCCGGTTAACGACATCGATCCGTATGTCCGCCCGTGAAAGCCATTCTTAAAAGCGAGAATCTTGGCTTTTCCGGTTGCCTTGCGGGTGAGCTTAAAGGCCGCTTCGTTAGCTTCAGTTCCGGAATTACAGAAGAACGCCAGCATCCCTTCCGGGGCCAACATTTCTGCGACTTGATCCTGAAGCTTGCTGGGATAAAGGTTGGACGTGTGCCAAATTTTACCCAGTTGGGTTTGCACACTCTGCTCAATCAGATCATTACTGTAGCCGAAGCTGCAAACGCCAATCCCACTGGTGAAATCAACGTAGGTTTTCCCCGTCTCGTCGGTCAGATGCCAGTCGTGGCCGCTGACCGGTTCCATAGGATACTGCTTGTAGGTTGGAAAAATATGGTTCATCATGTTCGTTCACGCTCCTAGCTAATCAATTGATTATTCAATAATTTAGTTCCTGAATTCTGCAGCTGATTGGTGATCGTCACCCGGTTCACCCCACTGGCCAACGCATCAAAGGCAGCCTTTAATTTGGGCTGCATGCCAGCGGTGATTAATTTTTTCTGAACCATCTTCGTGGCCCTTTGTTTGGACAAGCTGGTGAGCACCTGATCCTTGACCATGACGCCGGGAACGTCAGTGAGCAGAATGAATTCTTCGGCGTTCAGGTATTTCGCAATCCCGGCAGCCGCAACGTCACCGTTGACGTTCAAAAGGTGACCATCCGGAGTTGCTGCCAGTGGGGCAATAACCCCGATATGGTCGCTTAAAACATCGTCTATGTAAGTCTGGTTAATGGCGGATAACTGCCCCACCTCACCAAACAGTTTCTGGTTTAGATAATCGGCATTCAGGACCGCCTTACCGGCAGCGTTTAGGCCCATTACCGGCAGTCCGGCCGCCGCTAATTTGGCGCACAAATTCGGCTGAACAAGTCCCAGCAAAACTGCCTGAGTCACCTGCAGCGTAGCGGAGTCGGTCACCCGGATGCCATTAATTTTTTTAACGGTTAAACCAAGCTTTTTGCTCCACGTCGAAATCTGGGGCCCGCCACCATGAACAATCAGGATCTGCTTTCCTTCGTCGATCCAGGTATGCAACTGAGAAAAAAAGGCCGGGGTTAAGTTTTGACTGGCGTGGCCGCCGATTTTAATCACAATTTTTTGAGTCATGGGCGAAACCTCCCTTTAGCTTCGATAAGACGCGTTGATTTGGACATATTTATAAGTTAAATCACAGCCCCAAGCAGTTCCGGCCGCGGTGCCGGCATGTAGGTCAACATCAATGGTCACAACATTTTTCTTGAGGGTTGCGGCAACCGCTTCTTCACTGTAATCGGCCGCGAGACTATTCGTGACCATCTGAATCCCGTTAATGGCAACGCCAACGCCGTTCAGATCCACGTGGGCATCGGTTTGGCCAATGGCCTGCATCACCCGGCCCCAGTTGGCATCTTCGCCAAAGATCATGGCTTTGACCAAATTAGATCCAACAATCGCTTTGGCAACCTGCTGGCCCTCATGGTCGTTGTAGGCCCCGGCAACGTTGACTTCGACCAGCTTAGAGGCCCCTTCACCATCCCCGGCGATTTCCTTGGCCAAGTGGGATAAGACCAACTTGAACGCTTTGACAAATGTGGGGTAGTCTTCATGATCGGCGTTGAGCGGCTGATTGCCCGCTTGCCCGTTGGCCATTACGACAACCATGTCATTGGTTGACGTATCCCCATCAACGGTAATTTGGTTAAAGGTCTGGTCAACCGTCGTACTGAGCAAATGCTGGAGCTGATCGCCAGCAATGGCGGCATCGGTTGTCACAAATCCCAGCATTGTTGCCATATTCGGGTGAATCATCCCGGAACCTTTGCAGAAACCGCTGATCGTCACCGGTTGATTGTCAATCAAACACTTTACGGTAATTGTTTTGGCGTGGGTGTCGGTCGTTAAAACCGCCTTGGTGACCCCATCATTCTTTGTCAGTCCCAACTTTGCGATGCCATTGGTGATTTTATCGACCAGGAGAACTTCGCCGATTACCCCAGTTGACGCAACTCCAACCAAATTAGCGGCGATGCCCAGTTTGTCAGCGGCAGCCTGCTGCATCACAGCGGCATCGTGTTCGCCCTGAACACCGGTACAGGAATTGGCATTCCCACTGTTCATGACCACTGCCTGTAATTGATGGGCCAGATTAATCGTCTGCTTGGTCAGAGCCGTTGGCGCCGCCTGAAATTGATTGGTGGTGTAAACACCGGCCGCGTCAGCTGGCGTTTTAGAAACCAGCCAGCCGAAGTCATCAACGTTGGCATCGGCTTTTAAGCCCGCGTGACCCGCGTCGGCATAGAACCCCGCCGGCCATTCAAAGGTACTCACATCAATTGATTCATCGCTCGCAATTTCCATAAAAATCTTCCTCTCTTATATTTCTTCTATATTAATGGATCCTATTTATCAGTTAAATTAATGCCGGCTGTAAGTTAAGCCCAGCGGTTTTCGAAAATCCAAATAATACGTTAAAATTTTGAACGGCTTGGCCAGCGGCACCCTTGAGCATATTATCAATAACGCTATCGACCATCACGAATTGGGTTTCCGGATTGTAAGCAATCCCGATATCACAGTTGTTGGTCCCAACAACCTGTTTGATTGTTGGTAAATCAATCGCGGTGAAATTAATAAATGGCTGATCGTCGTATGTGTCGTGGAAAGCGGCCAAAAGCGTTTGTTCGTCAACGCCGGGGTTAACCTGGGCGTATATGGTACTCATAATGCCCCGGGTGACCGGAATCAGCGTGGTCATAAACTGAAGAGTTGTAACGCTCGGGTCCCACTTCTGCAATTCCTGAACAATTTCTGGAATGTGTTGATGGTGATTCGGCTTATAAATCTGCAGGTTGTCATTAGCTTCGGTAAAGTGGGTCGATGCCGATAATTTTTTGCCGGCGCCCGATGTCCCTGATTTAGCATCCACAATGATGCTCTTTACATTAATCAGGTGCTTTTGAACCAGTGGGGCAAGTCCCAGCAAGGTTGCCGTGGCGTAACAGCCGGGGTTGGCCACATACGTTGCGTCCTTCACCGAATCAAATTCCGCTAATCCGTATGTTGCCGCCTGCAATGCGGCCGTTGGGGCTGAAGGCTTGTGGTACCACTTCTCGTAGGCCTGCTCGGTCTTTAAACGCATGTCCCCGGACAAATCAATCACCGGAAAGTGTTTTTCCAGGTATGGCGCGCTGAGTTGCGAGGTCACACCGGATGACGTGGCAAAGAATACAACATCATCAGCCCCCATAATCGTAGTTGGATCGTAGGGAGCAACCACACTTGAATCATTTTTAAAGATTGGGGCCACTTCTGACAGCGGCGCGTTCTTAGAAATTTTGTGATCATAGATATGAACTTGTTCGACATTGGGATGGTTTTTTAATAACTGGTAGAGAATCATCCCGGCGTAACCCGTTACGCCAACTAATGCAGCTTGCATCAAATCACCTCTGTGTTATTCACCGAACGTGAATATTAATGAATTGTGAATAGATTACATCGTTATGAGATAAAATGCAATAGTTTTTAATTATATTCATTAATTTATTTATTTTGATATTTTTATGCAATTTATAACTAGATTTTTGACGATTAGCTACCCGCATCATCGGCTGAATGTTCAATTTACTGATGAATAATAAAATATGATTATGTATAAAAATAACGAGTGCCATTTTGAGCACTCGTTACTTAAATTTGCCGTTATTAGCCTGGCCACCATTTTGTTTCGTGCAATCAAGCCTGGTTATTCAGTCACTTTCTGATCGGCAGTCACTGAAATTTTATCCAGTGCTTGACTCAGATCGGCAATCAGATCATCAGCGTTTTCAACCCCCACTGACACCCGGATGAGATCTGGCGTAATACCAGCTTCCCGTAATTCGGCTTCATTAAGCTGGGCGTGAGTGGTTGATGCCGGATGAATGATCAACGACTTCGCGTCGGCAACGTTAGCCAGCAACGAGAAGAGCTTGAGGTTTTCAATTAACTGCTTGCCGGCCTTTTCGCCGCCCTTTAATCCAAGGGTAAAGATGGAGCCGACGCCCTTTGGGAAGTAGCGTTCTGCCAGCTTATGATACTTGCTGTCGGGTAGACCAGGATAATTGATCCAGGCAACCTTTGGGTGATTATGCAGGAAATTAACAATCTTTTTCGTGTTTTCAACGTGGCGTTCAACCCGCAGTGACAAAGATTCCAAGCCCTGAAGAAGAAGGAATGAGTTGAACGGACTGATTGTGGCCCCCAGGTCCCGCAGTGATTCAGCCCGCACCTTAGTTGTGAACGCACCACCACCCAGATCGGCGAAGACCAGCCCGTTGTACTGGGCATTCGGTTCCGTGAAACCGGGGTATCGCCCGCTGGCTTTCCAATCAAATTGACCGTTTTCAACAATCACGCCGCCCATCGTGGTGCCGTGACCACCAATGAATTTGGTAGCGGAATGAACCACCACGTCGGCACCATGATCAAGCGGCCGAACTAAGTACGGGGTGCCAAATGTATTATCGACAATCAGAATAATGCCGTGTTTATGGGCAATGGCAGCAATCGCTTCAAAGTCCACCAAATTAATGCCCGGGTTGCCGATACTTTCAACGTAGAGGGCCTTAGTATGCTCATTAATCGGCGCTTCGAACTTCTCCGGATCATCCGGGTCGACGAAGTGGGTCTTGATCCCTAACTTAGGAAGGGTCACGTTAAAGAGGTTAAAAGTTCCGCCGTACAAAGTGCTTGCGGAGACAATTTCATCCCCCTTACCGGCAACGTTTAAAATTGCGGCGGTAATCGCAGCCGAACCGGTTGCCAGGGTCACCCCACTGGTACCATTCTCAAGGGCGGCCACCCGTTTATCAACCACGTCAGTTGTCGGGTTGGTTAACCGCGTGTAAATGTTCCCTGGATCAGTTAACCCAAATCGACCAGCGGCCTGCTCGGGATTATCAAACACGTAGGACGTTGTTTGGTAAATCGGTACCGCCCGGGATCCGGTTTCATCAACGGTTTGGCCGGCATGCACCTGTAACGTTTCAAAATGTAAATTCTGGTTATCTTTTTCTTCACTCATATTGAGAGCCCCACTTTCTTGTCTACTAATAAATGCGTCCAATTTTCATATAATTTTTTACTGGCATCCCGCCACGAATAATCAACGCTTCCCCTTACCGGATCCGAAAAATAATTAAGGGGTAACGTGATTGGCAAATTCTTGGCCAGGTCCCGATAATATTCGTTAGCCAGGGTCTTTTCCTGGTATTCCGGGTGCCCAGTGACGTACGTTGTTCGGTATCTGTCTGATGATAGAACGATCGGCCCGGACTGCGGTGCCGTTGCGATCAGCGTCAAATCAGCCGGTAAATGCCGATCATCTAAAATAACCTCGGTATGTCTGGACTGGGGCATTTTCAGAAGCCCCCCGGCGCCAAACCCCCGGGCCAACGGTGACTCATGGTTAACCTGAGTGGCGGTGAAAATGCCAAATAGTTTGTGAGGCAACAGGTGCTTTTGAATGCCAAAGTCGAGAAACAATCCGGCTTGGGCGGCCCAGCATTCATGGAGCTGCTGCTTAACATGGGAATGACCCCACTGAATAATCTGCTTAAGTTCGTCGAAGTAATCAACTTGGTGAAACGCCAGCTTTTCAATCGGGGCCCCGGTAATAATCAAACCGTCATAATAACGATCAGCGATCTGGTTCCAACAAACGTAATCGGCTTCGATGGCGCGGCGAGACGTACCCTTGAATTGATGCGAATACGGATACATGAATGTGAGCGTGACGTCGGTATCCAACCGGTTAAAGTTTGTGAGGAACTGATACTCGGTATCCCGTTTGGTGGGCATTAAATTTAAAACAAGAATCGTTACCGGATTATTTACTTGATGATTCTGCCACTTTTTTTCAGCGTGGAGAAAGCCATTGATTGCGTTTGCTGTCATTACTATCAACTCCTGTTTTTCGTGAGCACAAAATTTAATGCGTTCTTTGTGGGAGCGCGTCGCTCGATTGCCATCTATCAAATTGGCGGTCTGATTCTGACATTTAGAACCAAAAAAATTCGCCCCATAGTCTATCGACTATAGGACGAGTTCTCGTGTTACCACCCTTAATTCATTGCTATTTCACAATAACAACCTCGACGGGTACACAGTGTCTCAACGCCACTTCGCGTATACCCCGCAATGTATCGGTTGCTACCGGATGCGTCAGCCTTTTGACCGGGCACCAGACTCAGAGCTCATGTTCACGTTGCTACAAGCTACTTCTCTCACCATTCGAAGCTCTCTGTTAGGCTCGCGTTTACGCTACTCTTCTCGTCAACGTCTAATGTTTCTTTAATAATTGACACTAACTTTATCATCGTTATTTCAAAATGTCAATGAGATCTTGAACATTTATACCGACTTATTTCTAACTCAACCCGATTCCAAAGCCTGTGGTGGCAAGCGGGAGTGGCCGCCGATTCCTTTGGCCACATTTTTTTAGATTCACCAAATTATTTTTCCCAAAATCCGAATTCCGTGCTTATAATGTTTGTGTACTTTATTTTTAGAAATGCGAGGTTAAGACCATGACTGAAGGAATCACTGAAGACGATCTGATTTCACTGTGCGGAAAGGTCGGCAAAATTCTCCTAACCAGTGGTGCAGAAACCTCGCGGGTTGAAAGCACCGTTGAATATATTGGTAAGGCCGCCCATTATGATATCGTCTGTCACGCCACAATCACCGCCATCTTTGTTGGCACCCATAATCAGTCCCGCACCCATCTGGTGAAGGTCCGCCTAGGCGATTGGAATCTGCAGAAGGTCGACGAAATCAACACCGTTTCCCGAAAATTTGTTGCCGGCGAGATTACTGTCGCCGAACTCAAAGCCGCCATTGAAAAAATCGATCGCAAGGTCATTGATTTCAATTGGCCCCTCAAAATTCTGGGGGCCGGCTTTGTCTCGGTTGCGCCAATGCTGTTGTTCAAGGCAACCTGGGTCGATCTGGGATACGCCTTTTTCGTTGGGATTTTCGGCTACCTCGCCGCGGTATTTTCCGGGGCTCACGTTAAAACGCCCTACGTTTCAGCCGGCTTTGGCGGGTTCGTGGTCGGCCTTCTAGCTGCGGCACTGCAATTGTCAGGGCTCGCCACGAGTGCTGGAAACATTATCGTCAGTGCCCTGATGCCACTAGTCCCGGGGGTTGCAATCACCAACTCCTTTCGCGAAATTATCGATCGCAACACCATTTCGGGCGTCGTTCGCGCTGTCGACGCGGTGATCATTGCCGGTTCAATTGGGGCCGGGGTGGTCATTGGCACATCCCTGATTCAAATTCTTTTTTCGCAGATTGGAGGTTAAATCATGAGAGTCTTAGTGGAATTTATTGTGAGTTTAGCCTCAACGGTGGGCTTTGGTCTCATCACCAACATCCCCCGAAGGTCCCTGCTCCCCGCCGGCATCACGGGCTCCGTTGCGTGGGTTGCTTACTACGTCGTCCTGCAGATCAATCATACGTTAATCCTGCCAAATTTCTGTGCGGCCATCGTCATTGGCATTCTCGGCAATATTTCCGCCGTCCTATTTAAGGTGCCCGTCAACATTATCTACGTTCCCAGCTTAGTGTCACTGGTCCCCGGCGGCATCTTATATTTAGGCATGCGAAGCTTTACGCTCGGCCAGGAAAGCCAGACCACGGTTTACTTGTTCAACACGCTGACAATTGCGATCGCCCTGGCAGTGGGATTCGTGGTTGCCGAAGTCATTTTCTATCGAATTAAACCGATTTTATTTAAGTTATTAAGTCGGGAAAAGGATCAGAATTCATCATCAAACTAATTATTGACACGCAAAGGTGGTTATTTATGCGAAGAATTGGGTTACTCTGTTTGGTGGCTGCGGGTGCTCTGGTGTTTTTCCTCGGCTGGCAGTTTTGGACACTTGATGACCAGGTGCAATCGGCAATCCAAACGCAAGTGGACGCGGCGCTGAAATCGCATCACTCTCGTAAATTAAGAAAGATTTGCGGCGACAAACATACATATCGGTACCTCAGCACGCAAAAACAGGCGACCGTTCATGTGGAAAGTGACAACCAGGGCGGCGGCAACGTTGCGTATTACCGCATGAAGCTCGGCCATCAAGATAATTATGGGGTCGAATTCAAAATCAAAAATGAAGTCTTTTATCAGTTTGGTCCCGCTAAAATCTACTATGTTGCGAACTGGCCGAAGTAAGTTGCCAGAGACTCTGATTTTAAGATTGGCAATCACACGTTCTAACGATAAAAATTTAGCAACAGATCTAGTCTAAAACTCATTCATTTAGCATAGGACTAGATCTTTTTTTGACCGGTTTAATGCCTAATGATTGGTAATGTGAAACTAACTTCACTTTTAGTGATTTGTATGATAATATGTGAAGTGAACTTCACAGTAGATGGGGGATGGCGATTATTTTTGTTAACAATGATGTGTCACAGCACCGCAAACAATCAGGATTGACACAGGAACAACTAGCCGCTGCTGTTGGGGTAACGCGCAGGACAATCATTTCTTTAGAAAAAGGGAAATATACGCCGTCATTACTGTTAGCATTACAGATTGCTCATGAGCTGAAGACAGATATTAATGAGCTATTTTGGTTAGGAGAATGAAGCCCAATCAGTGAGACATCGATGGCTCCCCGCCACTTATTCCGATCTCAATATTTGTCCGTTGTCGATTCCCTTAACAAACAAATTCTGGAGGCGCACTAAGATGAAAAAAGTGATTATTGAACAAATCGGCAACATAATCATGATCGCTCTCGCAACTTGCATGATGGTCTACATGATCGCTCATTCATATTGGCATCCAAACGGTGAATCATCATTTCAATTTGGCATCTATGGAATCTTATTTTTAGCATGGCTAGTCGTTTTCGGGATCGCAAGAGTCGTTTTAGCTCACACCGACCCGTCATTTAATTCTAAAAAAGGTGAACTGAGCGTCGCCGATGAACGCGAGAAAGTAATTTCTCAACACGCGTTACGTTGGACCTACTACACAATTTTCACGTTGTTACTGATTGGATTCATGACAATTCCAATCTTGAGTATTTATTTGAATACACAACCAGTGTTATTTTCACAAATCACTGTCATCGCCATTGGGAGTATCCTCATGGTTGGTTTCGCGACTTATTTAAGTGGTTGGCTTTACTTTGATGTAACAGAATCATGAAACAGCCGGTAAATGACAGCAAAAAAAGTTGGGATAAAATAAATTATCCCAGCTTCTTTTTATTGTATCTAATGCTTATTTGTAAGCTTTAACATACTTCGAATTACCAGTGATAAAACCACCGGCAACGCGATATCTTAAGGCCCCGTGATTTGTCACACTGTTGGCGTGTGAAAAGTCGTAATTCTTCACGCGGATCTTGGTCCCGCGCTTAATGTGCCGCTTGTTTTGGTGAGTTAAGTTAACGGTCTGGTAACGATTGATTGTCTTCTTGACCTTCACGTAATGGACCTGTTTGTGCTTGCCCATCTCGACCAACTTGCGGTTTCCAGTGACGTACTGACCGTTGCTGAGAACGTAGCGGGTGGTCAGGTTGTGCTTGACGAACTTCGTCACGTGCAGAACCGTCCCCTGCTTGTAGTTGCGAACTTTCCCGCTTAAGTTAACGTGCTTGTACGCGTTAACGCCACGAGGGTTAATGACCGTTAACGTCTTGTGCTGACCGTGATAGTAAACCGGACGCACGTAAGCCCATTGAGCTGTGATATAACCAGTCTTATGACGATTCTTCGTCAGGTGGTTCACATCACGGACCTTGTAGCGCAGCTTACCAGTCTTGGAATAGGCATAATCGGTTACGACAAACATTGGCCGGTAAACCCGCGGCTTGCTGACATATCCAGCCAGCCGTTCATTTTGCTTGAAGACGTCGTTCTTATAGAGATAGATTTTCTTCAACGAATAAACGGCTTCACCAATCTTGGCGACCGGCTTGTCACCACTACCGTTGGTGTTGGGTGATGGGGCTGGCGTCGGACTTGGCGTTGGTGTCGGTGTTGGCGTCGGGGTTGGACTTGGCGTTGGGGTTGGACTTGGCGTTGGGGTTGGGGTCGGATTTGGATTTGGCGTCGGGGTTGGCGTTGACCCCGTTTTTTTAACGTATACTTTAAATGTTTGGTCGGCATCCTGCCATTTTTGAGATTCATTTGGCTGAGACTCACCGGTCGGTAAGCTAGATGCAAGTTCATAGTTATCGGGGAGCTGATCCTTATAATCCAGATTAATTGCTTCTCCCGGGGCAGTCGCCTTGGTGGTGATGGTCCCCTGTTGCGTTGTATCTGCCTTGCTTACGATGTTTGGTTGGGGATTTATAACGCGTTGCTTGACCACTTGATTCGTGTCAACATCCACATACGCCACCGTGATTTTCCCAAGGACGTTTAAAACGACTGGTGCTGAAGTGATTGGCATTCCCGCTTGGCTTTCATCCTTAACCACAATCACATTATGGTACTCTCCTGGTTGAACGGTGGCGCTCTGCGTGTTCTTCGTCACATCAATTGTGCCAATTGTTTTACCGGTTTTGGGATCCGTTGCGACAAAATTACCTTGATAGGAAACCGCGGGATCCGATCCCTTATTGTTGTCCCAGAAAAGAGTGGCAAAACTGTAGTTGTACCACCACATCGGGTTATGGGCCATCGGAAACGGATAATTTGTCGCTTCTTGGGGCGTCATATTGATATTTTGAACTACTAAAGCTGGGCTAAACACCGTTTGACCAGCATTGTTATAGAATAAATGGGCCGCATATTTAGACTGCGTGACTAAATTGTTCCCGTCATTAATTGAAACATCACTATTTAAATCGAATGCGTCCTCAGACCCTGAGTTCGCATTAGTTCGAATAACAAAGGCAATACTGTAACTTTTCCCAGCATCGGCAGCGGTAAGCGGATACGTCACTTCGATTTTGCCAGAGTTATCAACCACTTTCCAATCTCCGCTCGCCGGTCCGAGTTTTGCAGCGCTCGAGTCGTACACCTTCAATGAACTAATATCAGAAATTGGATGCTGGTCCCCCGCCGAGATATTCCACGTTAATTGATTCCCCTTAAGTTCGGTTGGCAGGGTTATCATTGCCGTGGCAACCATCGCATTTTGGGTGTAATTATAAACAATACTTTTCTGAACTGAACCTTGGCCCCCATTTCCCGGAATGTCAGCATACCCATTATTATCAAATGGAATATCGTTATCATATCTTCCGATAAGTGGAATCCCCAGGGAATTCCTGAAAATTTGATCACCAATAACGTTGGTGGAAGCACCGCCACCATTATTTGAAGCCTTATTATTAACCGCAAACGACGTATCTAAAATTGTATGCGTCCCATAATCGCTACTCTGTAATTCGGCTTGAACGGCAATTGGTGCGGTTGGCCCATCAGTCCCAATGGAGCTTGAGGGTTTAATTACAAGGGACATTCCGGCTTTGAGGATGCTCTCATAAAACTGATCATCATAATTTGCAGACGGCGTCAGGACAATGTCCGTATAGCCCGACTCAGCATCCGGCTGAATTGCAAAATTAAAAATTGAATCTTTAATACTAGGGTCGGTCGTCGATGAAGCAAACGAAATGTCATTTTTATCGAAACTTGCCTGACCCGAGGTGTCTTGAATTTTAAGAACGATCTTATCATTCTTATTAAAGCCAGAATAATTTTGACTCTTGTTTGAATTAAAAACGAATTTAAACTGAATGCCTTGGTCCGAATTAAGCGGTTCTTGGGGATCAAGATTGGTTGGATTAGTCGTCACTGAAAACGGCGACGAATTACTATCAGCCTTAACGCCCCCCACTTATTGACAGAAACGCGCTCGAACAAGCAATAATTGCGATGAGCACAGCAACCTTAATCCATGTCATAATGAAAAAATGACGATCGTCAACTTTCATATCGTAACCCCTCTTCCTATAAATCGTAATGTCTAAAGTTCCTAAGTTTTATCC
>NZ_AZFZ01000048.1 GCF_001435895.1 Lentilactobacillus parafarraginis DSM 18390 = JCM 14109
TAAAAAGCTTGTTTTAAGACAGACCCTAATAGAATTTATCTTTCTATACTCATTGTTAGTTTAACTTATTTGTAAGCTTTAGAAAAGCATATTCAGGAAATCTTCCTTTGGAATGCCGGTGAAGTACTGGTTCAAGTCAACACTGTCAACGACTTTTTCAACGTCTTCCCGTTCAAAGCGCACGCCCTTTAATTTGTCCGCTAACTCGGTTGCATCCTTCGGCCCGAAGAAATCGCCAAAGAACGTCACGTTGGTAATCTTACCGTCATCAACTTGGAAACGGGCATCAATCGTGCCGGCAGTGAAGTGCTGACGCTTCTTAACGGTAAACTCTGGTGAATTCCCGTATACCCAGTTCCAGTTGTTATAAACGTCATCGAAAATCTTGTTAATGCCTTCCTGATCCTCATCGGTCAAATGATACTCTTTATCCTTGATTTGTGAAAGATCCTCAACGTGGAAGAGTTCCTTCAACAAGCGATCACGGAATTCAGGGGTGGTTAAGTTCTGATACTCGGGTGACAAATAGGGTTTCAGGTTGGTTACTCGTGAACGCACGGATTTAATGCCCTTGGACTTAATTTTGTCTTCAGGAACCGTCAAGGCGTTTGGAATGACGGATAAATCAACGTCCAACATCAGCGTGCCGTGTGAAAATGTCTTGCCGCCCTTGGTGTACATTGCGTTGCCAGAGAACTTCTTGCCATCAACGAGAATATCGTTTCGGCCACTGACCTCAACGGAAGTTGCGCCCATGTCATGCAATGCGTCAACAATCGGTTGAACAAATGATTTGAAGTCCCCGAATTCTTCACTGTCACTGTCAACCACGAAGCTAAAGCACAGGTTGCCAAGATCTTGGTAAACCGCGCCGCCACCGGAAAGCCGGCGGGTAACAACGATGCCGTGTTCATCAACGTACTTCTTGTTAATTTCTTCAAGCGTGTTCTGGTTGCGACCAACAATGATGCATGGTCCTTCGATGTAAAATAGAAGTAATGGTTCATCAAAATTAATTTCATTCATCAAATATTGCTCTGTCGCGAGGTTGCGACGGATATCATTAGACTTCATAACGTAATAATACATATCGTGAATGGCCCCTTTTCATTTATTCTTTCACAAAGATAATGGTAGCACCTCACGTAAGCGATTACAATCACAAGCGTTCAATGCCGCCGCCGACCAATTTTTATTACTTACAACTGGCCCTGAGAATGTTATAGTTAAGTAGAGAACAAAACGATTACGGGGTGAAGAAGATGGAAGAAAAAAATTATCGAAATGTCTTAGTACCAGTAGATGGCTCAGCAGTGACCAATTCAGTTGTCGACCGGGCAATCTCGGTTGCGCTGGCAAATGATGCGCATCTGGATATTTTAAATATCCTGGAGGTCAATCAGTTTAACCAGACCTATGGAAGTGCTGTAAGCGGGGACGTTGTTTTCAAGCTTACTGAAAATACCGAGGATAATCTTGAGAAAATCCGGAAGCGGGCCGTTGAAGCCGGTGTGAAAGATGTTGATATTCATATTCGCTTCGGTAATCCAAAGCCAATTATTGCCCGGGAATTTCCCCACGACCACAATACCGACGTTATCGTGATCGGCTCAACCGGTTTGAGTGCCGTTGAACGCCTGATCATCGGATCGGTCACGAGTTATGTGACCCGGACGGCAATTTGCGATGTGCTGATCGTGCGGTCAAAGAATGATCCAAAACCTGTTAAGTAATTTTAAACTATTTGCGTCATAGTCGGACCAGACAAGTTACATTGCCACTGGTCCGTTTTATTTTTACGTCATTAGGAGGGTTAATATGCCACCCAAATGGACTTTTCACGAATCCGTGCCCGCAGCTATGGACAACCGGTCCCTGAAAGCACTGCTTCATGAGTACTGGTTACTCCCCAAGCACCTGGTGTTTAGCATTCGAAAGGCAGAACGGGTACTGGTTAACGGCCGCTATCAACCAATTAATTTTCCGGTAAAGGCTGACGATCAAATCACCATGACCTTTTTACCCAGCGATTTTCGCCAGCCGTTTCCATCTGTACTCCCTGATCCCACGACCATGGTTGAAGTCCTCTATGAGGACCAGAATCTCATCGTCATTAATAAACGGCGGGGCGATAAAACCCACCCCAACCAACCGGGAGAAACGGGCGCAACTATCAATCATTTGGCCGCTTATCTCAAATCTGAAAACGGGCTGCCGTACATGGTGCATCGATTGGATCAGGAAACCAGTGGCGCCATCATCTTCGCTAAGAATCCGGCGGTTGTCCCCATCCTGGTGGCCAACATTGCCGCCAAACGCATCCAACGAACCTACCTGGCATGGGTGAGCGGTCGCGATTTGCCCGCCACCGGCACGATTACCCTGCCGATTGGCCTGGATCCGACCGATAAGCGTAAACGCGCCGTCAACGGGCCCCACGCCGCTGCAGCAACGACTCATTATCACGTCGTCCGAAAGGTTGGTGGAAACACCCTGTTGGAGATTCGATTGGAAACCGGCCGCACCCATCAAATTCGGGTCCATTTGGCAGCCATTGGTCACCCGTTAATTGGCGACCCATTATATAATGACACTGATACCGGCGCTTTAATGCTTCATTCTTGGAAGGTTGGCTTGGTCATGCCGTTCACCAATCAACTCGTCACCGTCACCGCGCCGATCCCCAACGACTTTCATGACTTTGAACGCCGAATTCAGCAGACTTAACCATTTGGAGGCGATCCATTTTGACAACTCTATTAAGCAGCCATTCCGCAACCCAACTCTCCAGCATGATTCGCGCTGGTGAAGTTTCGCGAAATGAGTTAGTTTCCGAACTCATCGCAACCATCACCCGCGACAATCCACGTCTCAACGCAGTCACTCATCTTTGGCCAGACCGCGCCCTTAAAATGGCGGCGGAATTTAAAGATACCGGTCAGCCATTTGCCGGCATTCCGATTCTATTAAAGGGATTGGGCCAGCCTCTCAAGGGGGAGATTGACTCCGGCAGTTCGTTTCTGCTCAAGGACAACGTCGCTTCTGAGACCAACTACTTCGTCAAACAGCTTCTAAAGGCCGGCTTAATTCCGGTTGGCGCAACCAACGCCCCCGAATTTGGCTTTAAGAACGTGACCGACTCAAAGCTTTTCGGAAACGCGCACAATCCGTGGAACGTTGATTATCAGCCAGGCGGTTCTTCTGGCGGTTCGGCGGCAGCTGTTGGCGCAAACTGGCTGCCAATCGCGGCCGGTAACGATGGCGGCGGTTCGATTCGAATTCCAGCGTCATTTTCAGGCGCCATTGGTCTCAAACCAACCCGTGGTCGAGTGCCCACCGGTCCCGGTGAGTGGCGCGGCTGGCAGGGCGCCGCGATTAACTTTGCTCTGACCCGGGATATTCAGGATACCGCCACCCTACTGGACGCCCTCAGCGTTGTTCAGTACGCCGCACCGTTTCAAGTTCCCCTTCCTAAGCGTAGCTTTCGGGATACGCTAAACGATCTGCCTCAAAATTTACGAATTGCGTTTTCCACAAAGTCTCCTGTCAAAACCCCGGTCTCCAATGCCGCTAAGGAAGCAGTTCGCCAAGCGGTAGCCTTCCTTAGGGCCCATGGATACCGAGTCGATGAGATAGATGCGCCCGTTGATGGGGTTCAATTAATGAAAACCTACTATCTGATGAATGCGGGAGAAACCGCCACAATGTTTGCCAACATGCCATTGGACGACGCGACCATTCACGCTCACGTCGAGCCACTCACATGGGCCTTAGCCGTTACTGGGCGGTCAATCTCGGCCGTTCAATACAGTCAGGCGCTCAGTTTCTGGGATCAGGTAACGGCGACTATGGATGACTTTTCGTCACAGTACGACCTCTATCTGACACCAACGACCGCCCATCAAGCCCCAAGAATCGATCAGCCTTTGGTTTCGGCTGAAAATCTCGACAAGCTGATTCATATCGCGGACTTTTCGCCAGCGGAACAACTTCAGTTAATCTGGGATCAATGGCTTTCCGCCCTCACCCTGTCACCGTTCACCCAGCTGGCCAACATTAGTGGTCAGCCCGCAATCAGCTTGCCAACCCACATTGAAAATGGCCTGCCAATCGGCATTCAATTGATTGCCAGAAAGGGCCGCGAAGATCTATTGCTTCAAATGGGAAACTTATTTGAAGCGGATGGCGCCTTAAAATTTAAAATGTAATTGATTTTTTCACTCAAGCCGGGTTAAGCAATTTGTTAAGTTGCCTAACCCGGTTATTGTTTTGACATGAGATTTCGAGCTTAAATACCTCTCTAGTTCTACCGCGACAAGGATGTTACCGGATTCTTGGATTTTGTTAAAGGTGAGACAATTTGATAGCGTATCAGTAAAGGCAGCAGTACAATTTGCTTAAATTCAACTCCCGCATCAACCGCTTGGAAAGGATCAATGATGACCGATGCGTAAACTAATTGGCTTCTTTCTTTCAATTGCCGTCGCAATTTCAATGTTAATTGATGGCTATATTGTCTTCTTAAACGGGCCGCGACACCTCGCAACCACTCGCGGGGATTCCGAATCAGAATCTTCCTCCTCAACCAAGAGCAGTTCAACTCAACATTCCGGCCAATACAAGAACGGAACATTTACCGGTAAAACCGTTAAAACCCAGTGGGGAACCGTTCAAGTTCGGGCATCCATTCAAAATGGGCAATTAACCACCATTAACGTGCTCAAATACCCCAACTCGGAAGATTACTCGCGGAAATTAAACAAACGCGTGCTGCCGACTTATCAGGCGGAGGCGATTAAAGCTCAGAGCGCAAACATTCATCACGTTTCCGGCGCGACCGTCACATATCATGGGTTTAAAGGCTCACTTCAGGACGCGCTTAATCAGGCAAAACAGAGTAACCAGCAAAATCAGCAGCCCAGCGGCAGGTGATCATCATGCAATCAACCAGTTATCCATTAAAAACAGCAGTCATTAACAAAATGACCATTCCATTTACCATTCGAATCGCCCTCTGTCATGAAATAAACGGTTTCAACCATTTCTTTTCGGATTTAATCCGTTTAATCGCCCAGGATCTCACAACAATTGATCGCGAATTTTCACCATTTAGATCCGAATCGCTGCTTTCGCATTTCCGAAACGGTGATCTCAGTCCCTTGGAGACGTCCGATCGATTTGCGGAGGTTTTTACCCTTTCTCAAACAGCCAAAAATGAAACTGCTGGTTTTTTTAATCCATTTTTTGATAGCGGTTACAATCCAACTGGGCTTGTCAAAGGTTGGGCAATCGCCACCATCTTCGATCACCGATTGCGCCCCTTACTCGCCGATCCGGAAATTGTTGGTGTTTCATTTAACGGTGGTGGCGATATCATCACCGCTGTCAGTTCAACCACACGATTTCGCTGGACTGTTGGCATCGAAGATCCCAACGATGACAAATTGATCCTGGGAAAATATGACCTTACCAATCAGGGAATTGCCACTTCCGGTCTCAACCGCCGTGGTGAACACATTAGCCGAACGCCAAGCACCATTAAACAAGTCACCATCATTAGCGATAGCCTGGTGTTCGCTGACGTGTGGGCAACCGCCGGAATGGCCGCGGGAACAGGCAAATTTAACCAGCTAATCAGTACTTACCGACTAAGCGGTGTCTACGTTGATGGTCTGCAGGGTCAGGTTCCCTTTTCGAGAGGAGAAATTCAACATGTTAAAACACCATAATTACGCTCTGGGACTCACATGGGCCATCATCCTCTTCGTAGTCCCACTGCCGTTTATTCAAACCCTTGCCGTCGGCCTGCCAGCAGATTACTCAGATGAATTTCAGGCGATTTATTTTGGGGCGATTGCCTATGCCTGGATGTTAGTTGCAATCTATTTGAGTACCCGGCCAAAGTGGTTAGACCGCCTTATTGGGCTGCCGGATATGTACGTCATCCATGGCATCATCAGCATTGCCGCCATTTACCTTATCTACCTCCATCAAAGCGAAACTGAATCGATGGGCTGGATCAAAACCACCGGTAACTGGGCGTATTGGCTGTTACTAGGATTGTTGGGCTATTCGCTCATCTTCATGGCGGGCTGGCTGACCAGCCGTCTAACATTCCTCAATACGATTAAAACTTGGCTGGAGCCGCTATTTAAACACGAAGTATCCATTTGGATTCACCGGCTTAACCTGGTGGCAACCGTTCTGGTCTTCATCCACGTGATTCTAATTAACTACGTCACCGCAATTAAACCGTTTATGTTCTGGTTTTACCTTTACAGCACATTTGCACTAATCACTTACGGCTGGTCGACCTACCAAAATTGGGTTGGCACCACCCGCGCGTCATTGACTACCAATACAGAAATCGCCGATAACGTCCGTGAACTGGACATTCAACCAAATACCAAGCTCAATCTACTGCCCGGTGACTACGTTTTTATATCATTCCCAACAATGAAAGGATTGAAAGAAGGTCATCCCTTCTCAATTGTTAATTCACCAACTAATTCCGATACCATCAAACTCGCCATTCGGGGTGACGGCGACTTCACGAGATCACTGGCCCAGGTCCCGACCGGCAGCCAAGTGAGAATAACCGGTGGCTACGGCCGTTACCAGCAATTTTTAAATGAACGGCCGGAATTCTCAAGCCTTGTGATTATCGCGGGTGGCATTGGGGTGGTCCCGCTACTGTCGATTATTAGCAGTCATCCCGATGATCGTATTCATTTCTTTTACACCGCCCATCGAAAGGCCGACCTGCTTTATTCGGAACAACTAAGGCAGTGGCAGAAACGGCCAAATTTCAAAATGTCCCAACAGGTTGGGCGATTCGCGGACTCTGAAATTATTCGGCAACTGCCTGAAAATTGGCAAACTGACTCACTGTTCCTTATTGGTGGCCCAAGCAAGATGATGCGTCATTGGAAACGCGTCCTCTATCGTCATGGCGCTTCAAGCGGCCAAATGTATTCCGAAGAGTTTAACTGGTAAATCGGTTGGCAATTCGATAACGGTAAGTTTCCTTTGAACTTAGTCCATAACAAAAGAAGCTGCATTTCCGATTGGGGAAATGCAGCTTCTTGTCTTGACCGGCAGGACAAATGTCCCGACCGTTCAGATTTTAGTAATCGTTAAATTACTTGTTAAGTGGTGTCCAGTTCCATTGAGTTACTTCAGGAAGATCGGTACCAACTTCGCGAATGTAAGCATTGTGCTTGTCAATCGTGTTGTTCATACGTTGGATGAAGTAGCTACCCTTAACTGCGTATGATGGAATGTGAGCCACAGCATCAGCAGCAAGGTGGAAGCGATCCAATTCGTTCAAGACACGCATATCAAATGGTGTGGTGATATCACCGTTTTCACGGTAACCATGAACGTAAAGGTTGTGGTTATGACGATCGAAGAAGATATCCTTAATCATATCTTCGAAGCCGTGCCATGCAAAGATAACAGGCTTGTCAGTTGTGAACAAGTTATCAAATTCTTCATCAGAGATACCACGAGGATCCTTCTTAGGTGAGTTAAGACGCAGGATATCAACAACGTTGATAAAGCGAATCTTCATCTCAGGGAATTCCTTGTTCAAGATTGAGATTGCGGCCAAAGCTTCCAGGTTAGGTTCGCTACCAGCAGCAGCAAAGACAACGTCTGGTTCTTCACCCTGATCAGTTGATGCCCAGTCAATGTAGCCAAGACCATTCTTAACGAGGTTTTGAGCTTCATCCATTGAGTACCACTGACGACGAGGGTGCTTTGAAGTAACAATCAAGTTGATCTTTTCGTAAGTTCTGAATGCGGAATCACCAACGGCTAACAATTCGTTAGCATCAGCTGGCAAGTATTCACGGATGAATTCAGGCTTCTTTTCAGCTAAGTGAGTTAACATACCTGGATCTTGGTGGGTGTATCCATTATGATCTTGCTGGAATACTGTTGAAGTATCAACAAAGTTCAATGATGGGTATTCCTTACGCCATGATTGTTCCTTAGCTTTACGTAACCACTTGAAGTGTTGAGTCAACATTGAGTCGACTACTCGTCCAAATGATTCATAAGTTGCGAAGAAACCGTGACGACCAGTTAATACGTAACCTTCAAGCCAACCTTCAGCTTGGTGTTCTGACAATTGTGAATCAATAACGCGACCGGCGTTAGCCATGTTCTCGTCATATGGTTCATGAATGTCTTCCATCCATTGACGCTTACCATCATCAAGTAAGCTGTAAAGACGGTTAGACTTGCTTTCATCGGGACCGAAGCCACGGAAAGTAGTTGGGTTCAACTTAGAAACAGCATCTAACCACTTGGACCATTCAACCATATCTTGGCGTTGTTCCGTACCACGCTTGTCGAATTTAACTTCGAAGTCACGGATATTAGGGAACTTCAATGGTTCTGGCTTGATACCACCGTTAGTAATTGGGTTAACTGACATCCGTTGTTCGCCCTTAGGAGCAAATTCACGGATTTCTGGCTTCAATGTGCCATTTTCGTCGAATAATTCTTCCGGCTTGTATGACTTCAACCAGTCAACCAATTCATCGGCATGTTCCATGTCATTTGCATCAACAGGAATTGGAACTTGGTGAGCACGGAATGAACCTTCGATAGGGTTACCATCGAGATCCTTCTTAGGACCAGTCCAGCCTTTAGGTGAACGGAAGATGATCATTGGCCATACTGGTAACTTAACGTTTTCAGGAGTCTCGTTTTCACGAGCATTCTTTTGAATAGCCTTGATCTTTTCAATAACAGTATCCAATGTCTTGGCAAATTCAGCTTCAACCTTCGCATGGTCAGTATCAGCAGTTGCTTCAACAAAGTGGGCTTCCCAACCCATACCTTTGAAGTAATCAGTCAATTCTTCATCACTCATTCGTGAAAGAATTGTTGGGTTAGAAATCTTAAAACCGTTCATGTTAATGATAGGCAATACAGCACCATCGGTAATTGGGTTGATGAACTTGTCAGAGAACCATGATGCAGCCAATGGGCCGGTTTCTGATTCACCATCACCAATTTCAACAGCAGCGATTACATCTGGGTTGTCCAAGATTGCACCGGTACCATGTGAAAGTGAGTAACCAAGTTCGCCACCTTCATGGATTGAACCTGGTGTTTCTGGTGCGGCATGAGAAGCAACTCCACCTGGGAATGAGAATTGCTTGAACAATTTCTTCATACCTTCTTCGTCTTGAGAGATGTTTGGATAAATCTCTGAATAACTACCGTCAAGGTATGAGTTAGAAACCATAACTTGGCCACCGTGACCTGAACCTTCAATATAGAACATGTTCAAATCGTACTTCTTGATGGCACGGTTCAATTGAGCGTAGATGAATGTTTGAGAAACAATTGTGCCCCAATGGCCAATTGGCTTAACTTTAACATCATCTGACTTCAAAGGACGCTTGAGCAATGGATTGTCACGCAAGTATAACTGACCTACTGAAAGGTAGTTTGCGGCACGCCAGTACTTGTCTAGCAGATCCAAATATTCTTTGGAATCGTAATCTACTGTCATTAATTAACACTCCTTCTAAGATATAACAACAAAGCTACTGTATAGAATGTTCGTAAAATTCATCAATTAGCCTTGAATCAATTTACATGACTAATACTAAACTATTCTCAGTAAAAGTCAACCTTTTTGCAAATTGATACGGTCCAATATTTTGAGTTTCCAAATTCCTATACTTATATGCCATTATGCGTGATGTAAGGGTAATAGTCCATTAATTCTTCCATATTGTAACAAAAAATTTACAGGCCAAAAGTGACGCTAAATTTGAGCCGCTATTTTAAGCTGAAAGACCCGCTAAACTAAAAAACACGCATCCCCAAAATGGAAATGCGTGCCTCCAGCTGCCATCAATTGACGGCCATTTATCGGTTTTCGTTCAAATCAACGAACGTATTATAATTCAAGTATTTGTAATGCAGGCGCATGTTGGAAACTTCAAACGGCGTACCATCATCCAGGAAGAAAATGCCTTCCATAACCCCAACCGGTTCGACCGGTTTCAGGTTCAGCAGCTTCTGGTCCTCACCGGTCGACGGCTCCGTCGTGATTGTCATAAATGACTTGGTCACCGCTTTACCCGTTGTATCTTCAAAGTAATTGAAGATCGATCCTTCAACCCGTTCCTTGTTCAACTCCGGAGCCACGCGAATTGGGATGTAGCCCAGCTCAATCATAAATGGTTTATCCTCAAATGTCCGCAGACGTTTGATTTCATAAACAAACTCCCCGGGATCCAGAAACAGCTCCGTTTGTAATTCGTCGCTGGCCGGAATGACGTTGAAGTCCAACAACTTAATCTTGGGCACTTCGCCATTGCTTTTGAAACTGTCCGTGACCCCCAAGTTAGACCCCTCGTACTGGAAGATCGATCGGTTCTTTTGAAACAGCGGGTTGATAAAGGTCCCCGAGCCCCGTTTTTTGAAAATAATCCCCTGGTTTGCCAAAACATTCAAAGCCCGTTTGACCGAACTGCGGCTAACACCGTAAGATTCGCTGAGACTACGTTCGTCTGGTAAGCGCTTTGAATCGAACTCATTTTTCTTAATTCGATCCTTCAAATCTTTCATGATGTTTTGATACACTAAATCAGCCATGCTGTCTCCTTAATTCATTCGTTCATTGACATTATTAAATAAGTATACCAGATATTTATTGCAAATTCAGACGGAAATGCCGGAAACGATGTGCTAAAATGTTCCTGAGGTGTTACGAAATGGCAAAGAAGAAGCATAAAAAAGTTCATAAAACATTAGTTGAACAAATTCTGGATAAAAACAACATTCCGTTTGAGCAAAAGGAATTTCCGACCCATCAGGAAGGCGACGTCGCGCAAATCAGCGTGGACCACGTTGACGAAAATGAACACCAAATTTTCAAAACCCTGGTTCTCACTGGCAAAACAACTGGCCCGGTTGTTGGGGTGGTACCGGTCGATGAACATCTTGACGAAAAGAAACTCGCCAAGGCGTCCGGCAATAAAAAAGTCAGCATGGTGCCGTTAAAGGATCTCCTCAAAACAACCGGTTACCAGCATGGTGCCAACACCCCGATCGGTATCTGGGAAAAATTTAAGTATCCTATATATATTGACCAGGAAGCCCAGCAAATGGGAAAAATTATCGTTTCGTCAGGTCAGATTGGCCGCTCGGTGATGGTTGACGCCGAACAAATGCGCCAGCTAGTCCACGGAACGTTTACCGATTTAAAGGAAAAATAACGAATGATCAAGTCAATTATCATTGATATCAGTGTGGTACTCGGTTTACTAATCGGCGTACCATTTCTTTTTATCTATATTTTGGCCGGTATCAACCGGCAATCAAAGGCGCTTCTGGTCCGTCGCTTCGGCGTTCGGAGCCAGGTTTTGTTCGGCTGTTTGGGAATTGTGGTTCACGAACTTAGCCACTTAATTATCGCCGTTATCTTCGCCCACCAAATTGTGAGCGTTCGGTTGATCAAGTTCCCAAAGGACACCGATCCCAGTCTCGGCTACGTGAATCATCGCTGGAATCCCCATAATCTTTACCAAAGCGTCGGCAACCTCTTCATTGGCGTGGCCCCGGTCTTTGGCAGTTGCGCGGTCATTGCGCTGCTGGCCAAATTACTGATTCCAAATGCCTATCAGTGGCTGCAAACCATTGCCCAAAATCCGCAGCTAATTGCCAGTCTGCCATTACCTTCGATCAACTGGCTCAGTAGTCTTTTCTTTCTCCTATTGACCGCCAACATTTGCATTGGCGGCTTTGAACTGAGCGCTGCCGACTACCACAACGCCCTTCAGGGACTTTTCAAGACCATCGTTGTCATTGTTTTTATCACGCTGTTACTGTTATTCATGCCGTTTCAGGCCGCGGTTTTTAGTGCCGGGATCCAGCTCATTAAAATCATGGGGCTCATTTTAACCGGAAACGTCATCGTCTCACTGATTGTCAACGGCCTGCTGCGTTTCTTGTAACTAGCGTTCACCCTGCCACTCGGCCACAAACTCCTTTAAAAAGTCGCGCATCACCTTTTGGCGGTGGGCGGCAATTTTTTTGGCCGTCGGGGTATTCATGTCGTCTTCGAGTTTGAGGAGCTTTTCATAAAAATGATTAATCACGGTGCCCCGCTGACGATATTCAGCCTTGTCCATGTTGGTTCGGGGCATGATACGCGGATCGTACATCACTTCGCCAAAGTGACCGCCAAAATAAAACGTCCGGGCAATCCCAATTGCCCCAATGGCGTCTAAGCGATCAGCGTCTTGAACAATCTGCCCTTCAATGGATAATTGGTATGCGTTCTGAAGGTTGGCGCTAAATGACATGTGGTCAATAATCTCAAATACGTCCGCGATGAATGCGTCGTCATACCCAATCTCGACCAACTTTTGCCGAATTTTGGCTCGTTTTGCGGCTGGATTCGTCGTAACCTTGTCATCGCTCACGTCGTGGAGATATGCGGTCACCAATACCAGCTCATCGTTGGCTGTTTCAGATTCCAAAATTTTTCTCGCCAAGCTGACAACCCGCATGATGTGGGTAAAGTCATGGCCCGACGTTTCAAACGCCAGTTCCTTTTGAACGAAAGCTCTGATTTGTCGTAATTTTTTTATCATCACACTACCTCATTTACGTCATTTTTCGTCACCTAGGCATGACGATCTTGATACATCGTGATTAAATCACTAAGCATTCGCTGGTATGAGTCACCCGCAGGTATTCGCGGATCATCAAACCAGCCGCTGCCCTCATTAAAAATTTCGCCAATCATGATATTTCTAACTGTGCGGCTTAAAAGGAGCCGGTCTGCTTGATCACTCGTTATCCCAACTAATGCCCCGTCAACGCTTGTCCGAATTTCCCGAATCAAATCTTGAACCTCTGGCACCTCTTGAGCGGTTGGGGAAATCGCCATGATCGTTTTAAATAACCCAAAGTTTGCCAACGCCACTTTTCGAAATTTGACTGCGACTGCGACAATGGCTTTCCCTGAATCGTCAGACTTGTTGGCTTGTTGCATTGCCGCCAACAATTGTCGAAGGACCCAGGCAAACAGTTCGATTAATAATTCCTCGCGATTTTTAAAATACGGGTACAGCGCTTGTGAATGGGTTCCAAACTGCTTGGAGAGTGTCGTGAATGATAATTGCTGACCTGAATTGAGCATGTCAGCGGCTCGGTTCAAAATGAGTTGTTTTGAGAGTTTTCGCGGTTTGGACACGCATACCCCTTCTTTCGCCATAAACGGTTGAAAAGTTTAAAAAGCAGTCTATAATTACAAACCGTAAATATAAATTACAGTCTGTAAATAAACCATATCTCACTTTAATCGGGATAACAAGGAACTTTGTAGCAAAGACTAAATTCGTGAAAAGAAGTGTCTGGGTATGACAATTCTCATCCTTCTATTACTTGGCTTTGTGGTTGGCACATTGGTGACCGCCATGGGTGGCGGCGGGGCGGCCATTTATTTGGGCATTTTGACGGCATTCTTCCACTTAACTCCCCATTCAGCAGCCGCCACATCACTGGTGACCGCCTTTTTGCCGCTGTTAATCGGCGCGTATGCTTATTATCGCCAGGGCAATATTCAATTTAACATTGGTTCAAGAATGCTAGCGATTGCCCTGCCAGCCGTCATTATCGGTTCACTGATCGCGCCCAGTATCCCCGAACTCATCTACCGAGTCATCATTGCGGGAATCCTCATACTGTTAGGGATCCAGATTCTTTACCGGACCAGCAAACCCAGTACCACTCAAAAATCTCCCCGTGGCCGGCGGTTACTGATGGTCGCCTTTGGCATTATCAGCGGCCTCATGGTCGGCATTGGCGGCCTCAGTGGCGGCGGCCCCATTGTTGCGAGCCTCCTGTTAATGGGGTTGGATACGTTACAGGCAACGGCAACCTCTTCATACGTTTTGGTTGGAATGACATTTGTCGGCATACTGTTTCATATTTCCACGGGCGCAGTAGACTGGTCAGCCGGACTTAACCTCATGATTGGCGCAATGATCGGCGCGTTCTGCAGTCCCATCTTACTTGGACGCTTAAATCCAGCCCGGCTAAACGCGATCATGAGACCAACGATGGGCATTGCTCTGGTAATAATGGGCGGCCTTAGTCTTATTTCTTGAAAGATAGGCAAACCTTAATAACGTTAACCACACGAAAACACCGCCGGCCACATGAAAGTGGGCAGCGGTGTTTTCGTAGATCTTTATTAAGGAAGGAATCGTGCAAATCAAAGCGTCTCACGGCTTGGTTTTTCACGGCGCCAATCCAAATGAAACTGTTAGGACCGACGTCAATTCATGACCTTATTTTTCAACGTTCGTCCCATTGTAATCATCAATCATAATCTGCTTCAGATCAGCAATCAATGGTTCCTTTGGGTTAGCAGTTGTGCATTGATCTTCATAGGCAAGTACTGACAACCGGTCAACGGCGGCGTCAAACTTGTCCTTGTCAACGCCCCATGCCTTCAAGCTGAGGGTAACGCCAACTGAGTGAGCCAGGTCGATGAATTTCTGAACGAGTCCTTCGATCAATTCTTCATCATTCTTACCTTGGACACCCACGTAACGGGCGATTTCAGCGTAATCTTTATTTGCCCGGAAGTATTCGTACTTCGGCCATACCGCGATCTTTTCTGGCAGTTTGGCATTGTAACGAATGACATGGGGAACGGTGATCGCAATGGCGATGCCGTGGGTAATACCAAATTCGCCGCCAAGTTTGTGAGCAACTGAATGAGTGATCCCCAGGAAGGCATTTCCGAAGGCCATTCCGGCAAGGGTGGCAGCATTGTGCATTTCTTCACGCGCATGGGTGTCACCGTTGTATGACTTGGTCAGGTTATCAAATACCAGCTTGATTGCTTGCAGTGACAATGGCCGAGTGTAATCAGAAGCCATGGTTGAAACAAATGATTCAATTCCGTGGCAAAGGGTATCAAGACCAGAAGCGGCAACGGTCCCCTTTGGAACTGACTCAACAAATTGTGGATCTACGATGGCGACGTCAGGAGTCAACGCGTAGTCGGCCAACGGGTACTTAACGTGCGTCTTGGAGTCGGTAATAACGGCAAATGGTGTTACTTCTGAACCGGTTCCTGAAGTTGTTGGAATTGCGATCATTTGTGCTTTGCGAGGCTTGTTGAAACGGTAAGCCCGCTTTCTGATGTCGATGAACTTCTGCTTGGCACCGAAGAAGCTGGTCTTAGGATCCTCGTAGAATAACCACATGTTCTTAGCAGCGTCAAGTGGGGACCCACCGCCAAGGGCGATAATGGTATCAGGCTTGAACAGGCGCATTTGGGCAACCCCTTTTTCAACCGTATCAGTTGAAGGATCGGGTTCAACGTCTGAGAAGAGTGAGTACTGGATTTCATTTGGTCGGCGCTTTAATTCATCAAGAACCTTATCAACGTAGCCGTGTTCCACCATTCCCGGCGTGGTAACGATGAAGACCTTGTTGATGCCTGGCATGTCGTCGAGGTAGCGAATTGACGTCTTTTCAAAGTAAACCCGTGGTAATTTAACCCATTGCATATTATTTCGTCTCTTTGCGATAGTTTTGATGTTGAGCAGGTCATAATCGGTGACGTTATGAGAAATGGAGTTGGCACCCCATGACCCGGTTCCTAACGTCAATGATGGGGTCATTTCGTTATAAAGGTTCCCGATACCTCCGAAACCACCTGGTGTGTTAACCAATACCCGGGCAGCCTTCATCTTAACGCCAAATTTGAGAGCAATATCATCGTCAGTCGTTTGGATGGCTGCGGTATGGCCTAAGCCGCCAAAGTTGAGTAATGCTTCACAAATTGCAAAGGCATCTTCATGACTCTTGGCTTTGTAGACACTGATCACTGGGCTGAGCTTTTCAGCTGAAAGTGGGAATTTTTTACCCACACCGGTTAATTCAGCAGCCAAAACCTTTGTGTTATCAGGAACTTTAATTCCAGCTAATTTAGCGATGGCCTTAGCTGACTTACCAGCGATTGGACCGCGAACACTGCCGCGTTGAGGGTCAAACATTGCTTCGGCTAACTTACCCTGTTCCTTCTTTGGAACAAAGTAAACGCCGTTCTTAACGAAGTTTGCTTTAACTTCGTCATAAATTTCGTTATCAATAACGGCACTGTTTTCAGTGGCACAAATCATCCCGTTATCAAAGGTCTTTGAAAGGACAATATCGTTAACTGCCCGAAGAATGTTCGCGGTTCTTTCAATATAAACTGGACCATTACCAGGACCAACCCCTAAGGCTGGCTTACCGGTTGAGTATGCGGCCTTCACCATGCCGGGACCCCCAGTTGCCAAGGTGCTGGCAACGCCGGGGTTGTTGATTAATTTGTTAGTAGCTTCAATACTTGGTTCGTCAATCCACTGAATAGCGCCTTCCGGAGCACCGGCAGCAATTGCGGCGTCGCGAACAACCTTGGCAGCAGCGATTGAGGATTTCATTGCTTGCGGATGGAAACTGAAGATGATGGGGTTTCGGGTCTTCATTGCAATAATTGATTTAAATAAAGCGGTTGAAGTTGGGTTGGTAACCGGTGTGATTCCGGCAAGCACGCCCAGCGGTTCAGCAACCGTGATCAATTGGCGTTCGGTATCGTTTTTGATAACGCCAACGGTCTTGTGATCGCGAATACTGTGCCAAATTTCTTCGGTTGCGTACATATTCTTAATCGCCTTATCTTCGGCAACCCCACGGCCGGTTTCTTCAGCGGCCATGATGGCTAATTCCATATGTTTGTCTTGGCCGGCCATTACCATTGCGTGGGTAATGTGGTCAACCTTCTCCTGATCAAATGAATCCATAATTTCAAGGGCTTTTTGAGCTTTTGAAACTAACTTGTTAATCATGTCATCGACGTTCGTCTTTTCGGGCTTTGCAGTCTTAATGGCTTTTACTTTATTATCAAGCATTTCTTAGCCTCCATGAAAATTTTTCTGAAAAGTTAGTTGTTATCTATTTCACAAAACTAACTATATCACGAAATTTTCAAATGTAAACAGTTTTGCTCAAAAAATCACAATTTTATTTTCATTGGCTGTATCCCCTGATACTATTGGGATATGAAAAAGCGGGGGGCCCTTTCGAGTCCTCCGTTTTCATGGAAGCGATTACATTATCGCCATGTGAACATATTAACTATTTATCAATTTTAGTGAGTGGCTTTGCAACGATTTTCAACAGTGCTTCTGACTGAAGCCGATCAATAATCACATTAACGGCAACCTGCATGAGTTTATCATTCAAATTCTTCTCTTCGAGGGCCTGACTATTACGGTTATTAATATTCTTGAACGAGAACATCAGCCGTTTAATAAACGTATCATAAGCCTGCTGCGGATAAATCGTGGCGGTCACCTGATCGATCGCGTGACGAATCGTTTCAAGTGAGAAGGCTGGTTTCAGGAGACTAATCAAAATAACGTCGGCAATCTGCATGGTTTGGTACTTTTTCTTAACCGGGGCCATGATCGCCTTGCGTTTAACGTAGTTGTTGATCATTGCGGGGGTTATCGGATCCACCCCAATCGGCCCCAGAATCTCATTCACCAGCGCGGTCAGTTGGTCCATGTAAAGCTCAAACTTAGGCAAGTCTGCCCACAGCGGCAATTCAACGGTTTTTAATTTCTGCTCCCAACGATCATATTGGGCATATTCTTCATCAGTTGTTGGCATGGTTGTCACCTCTTATAAATCATTATACCATACTACCTAGTTTTAATGACTAGAATACCTAACATTTTTAAATCACATTCCCGCCATCAAAAAACGCAACCCTCCATAAAGGAGAATTGCGATCCGACTTATCACTTTAAATGTGGGATTAGGACTGATTCCGGTGGCGATCATAAAGCGCTTGAATTAATTCAAGGCCACCAAAGAATATGACGGAACCGCCCATCCCCCTCAAAAAGGTGATCAAATAAGTTGTCCAAAAGAGATGCCCGGTTTGAAAAAGGTCAATGCCACCTTTGATGATGGTCAACACAACTGCCAAAGCGGCGATTAATTCAATTTCCCAAAGCACGTTAGCGAGATATTTTTTCAATGACCGACGCTCCTTGTATTTTGAAAGTTAAAGTTTTGAATGGCACGATGATCATAATGGCGCCACAAATTACTTGTTTGCGCGACGAGCCCTTCTTCTTTCCCGCCGGTCCAGAACGGCAGCAATCACGCCCTGCATGAAAATATAGAGCGGATAAGCCGTTGCAATCAGCGGAATTGCGTACAGCCAGATGTCCTTATCGAAGAAGGACACCAGCGAAAAGATGTTGTTGAAGAAGATAATGATGGCCAAAAATGCGGCCAGAACCGCTAAATCCAGTCCTAATTTTAACCGATTCCACGGTCGTGATACCAGCACCAGTGCCAACCAGCAGATCGCCCCGGTCAATAACACACATAGGGTTGACGTAAATTCATATGGCAACCCGAAAAACCGGCCGGCAAGCTCAATGACCAGAATGTACTCCACGATACAAACTGCCGCGGGAGCCGAGATAATCAGGACTTGGCGCATAAATTGATTGGTAATTCGGCTAAAGTTAGCTTCCAAAGCCAGGAAGAACGACGGAATCCCAACCATCAGCGACGTGATTGGTGTTAACTGAATGGGTTCAAAGGGATACTGCATCGCTAAGAACACGAAGATAATCGCCAGGGCGACTGAATACATCGTCTTTATCAGATACATTGAAGCCACCCGCTCAATGTTATTAATAACCCGGCGGCCTTCGTTCAGCACGTCAATCATGGCGTCAAAGTTGGAGTTAATCAGCACGAAGTCAGCAATACTCTTCGTGCTCTCACTACCGGACGCCATTGCGATGCCACAATCCGCCTGCCGGAGGGCCAATAAATCGTTGACCCCGTCACCCGTCATGGCAACGGTGTGCTTCTGGGCCTGCAGCGCGCTAATCAGCTGCTTCTTCTGATCAGGCGTCACCCGGCCAAACACAGTATTTTCAGTCACAATTTTGCCAAAGTCGGCATCATCTGGCACCGTCGACATATCAATCAGCTTATCAGCGTTTTCGATTCCGGCGTTCGTCGCAATCGTGGCAACCGTGGTCGGGTCATCACCAGAAATCACTTTGATGGTCACCCCCTGATTTTTAAAGTAGCCAAACGTGTTTTTCGCGTTAGGACGAATAACGTCTGAAATAAGGCTTAAGCCAAGCAGCTGCGGATTTTCAAGCGGTTTCTCCGCGTCCAATTCATCAACCTTGGCAATTGCCAATACCCGGTATCCCTGCTTCGCATAGGTTTGGATTTGATCCTGTATCGATTTGGATAATTGATGAAAAATAAACTGGGGCGCGCCAAACACAAACTGTTCATCTTTGCCAAACTCCACGCCGCTCCACTTCCGCTGCGATGAAAATGGCACGATGGTCTGTGGTGTCAGTAAGGGGTCGGAAAAAGCCCGTTTAATCGCCCGTGCGGTTTCGTTTGTATCGCCGGTTCCATAAGCAATGCCAGCCAAAATTCGCTCCAGCTGAGCGGTGGTAACGTCTTTCATAAGTGGAATTGCGCGTTCAAATTTCAAGTCACCACTGGTAATCGTGCCGGTCTTATCCAGACAGATCACGTCCACCCGAGCCAGCGTTTCAATGGCCGGCAAATCACGAACCAGGGTTTTCTTTCTTGCCAAATGCATAGCGGAAACCGCCAACGTGACCGACGTTAACAGAACCAGGCCCTCGGGAATCATTCCAATCATCGCGGCAACCGTCCCTAAAATCGCGCGGTCGAGGTTGTTGCCACCAAGTAATTTGGCAACAAACAGAATCAATCCCAGCGGAATAATCACGTAGGTTAGCACCTTGATGATCCGATTGATCGTGTTGATCAGGATACTAGACGTGTCGCCGCCCTTCTTAGCCTCGTCGGCAATATGGTTAACGAAGGTCTGAGCGCCGACTTTAGTGACCAGCATTTTCCCGGAACCCCCAATCAAGTAGGTTCCAGAGGTTAATTTATCATTGACGGCCTTGGAAATGGTCCGTGACTCACCGGTAATCGGGGATTCATCAACCTCCATTCCCCGCGACTGCATTACCGTCCCATCGACGGGAATTTGATCCCCCCGATTCAGAACAAGAACGTCACCCAGGACAAGATCTTCCGGATAAATTTCTGCCGGCTGACCGTCACGAATAACGGTTGCCTTGCCCTCAGCCAGAAGTACCATCTTATCAACCTGGCGTTTCGAGCGGATTTCCTGAATGATACCGATCATCGTGTTGAAAATCGCAATTCCCAAGAATAGTAAGTTTTTATAACTGCCGGTGTAGAAAACCAGGGCCCCCAGCACCACGTTAATTAAGTTAAATAACGTGAAAATATTGGCCCGAAAAATGTCCTTAACACTTCGAGTCAGCGACTGTTCACCCGTATTTTTATGACCACTCTGAATTTGGTGCTCAACCTGGGCGGAAGAAAGGCCTTGCTCAGGGGTTACTTCAGAAATATTCACGTCTGCCATCCAATTGAACACCTCGCTTTTACTCATATTGTACAAAAGAACCGGCCAATCCACACGACTTTTACCCGGACACAAAAGAAGTTTAAGAAATTCGCTTAGTTCTATTCTATAACAAAGTCGCAAAGCGCTTACAGTTGTTTGATTAGAATATGGTAGAATGAATCCAGTTACTCAAACTATAGGGGGTCAGACATGTTTAAACCAGATGAAACGACTTATAAATTAAACGACGGCAATCAGATGCCGGTTCTCGGTTTCGGCACTTACAAGCTTGATAAGCCCGAACTGATGAATCAAAGTGTCCAGACGGCTTATAACGCCGGTTATCGGCTATTTGATACCGCCCAATATTATCGAAACGAAAAAATGCTCGGTGATGCCATCCGGAATTTAGGGGTTCGCCGTGAAGACGTCTTTATTACCGATAAAGTGACCGAAATGAACCAGGGCCATGACCTGACCATTAATAGTACAGATTTTTCTCTTCAACAATTGGGCACCGACTACATCGATCTGTTATTAGTCCACTGGCCGGTTGCCGAACACTTTTTTGAAACTTGGGAAGCATTTGAAGAGCTGAAGAAACAGGGTAAGGTCCGTTCAATCGGTGTTAGCAACTTCACCCGCTCTCAGCTGGAACTGCTCAAGACGCAGGCTAATGAGATGCCAGTCGTTAACCAGATCGAAACCCATCCCTATTTAACCCAGGCACCGCTCATTAAGTTCGATCACGATCAGTCAATTGTTACTCAGGCATGGAGTCCACTTGGCCGCGGTCTCCTATTAGATAACCCGATGATTAACAAAATGGCGGCCCATCACCACAAGTCCGCTGCCCAAATTATTTTACGCTGGGATATTCAACGAGGCGTCGCGGTCATTCCGAAGTCGCAAGATCCGAAACGAATTGCTCAAAACGCGGATCTAAATTTTGAACTCAGCGGCGATGAAATGTCGATGCTGGATGTGATGAATCGCAACCAGCGAACTGGCAATGAACCGGAATTGGTTTATGAGTTGGGCAAACAGTATAAGATGTATCAACAATAAGCGCTGGCTTGACTTTTCGGTCACTTTAATAATGCGAATATGCACCAAACCAGGCAGGTCCACGAACGTTTTTGTTCATGGATCTGCCTGGTTTCGTTGAAGTTCTGAATTATTATTGGTTAGTACTGGTTTTCAGTTCCTTGGTGGGTGGTCGCCTGCTACCTGGATTAAACGGGCTCCGACGCCCGCGCTGGAAGCGCTGGCTAGCCCCATGGGGCTACGACCCTGACCCCTACACATAACGCGTAAAGAACCGTCAATGGACAAAGCCCGCCCATCAACGGTTCTTTACGCGTTATGCACCGGGGTCAACCCGGGTCGAGTCGCACTCTATTTTTCATTCACCTTCTGCTTCAACACCTCGCCCAACTTCTGCAAAGCGTCTTCACGGGTCTTAATCACATCCATGTTCCAGATGATTGAATCGATGTCGCCACCGACAAAATCAAACTTTTCATAATAGATATATGGATCCTTGTCACTCTTTTGGAAGACCTTATCGATTTGCTTGGAGAATCCCTTCGCCCAATCATCGTCATCCATTTCTTTGAAGTCAATCTTGGTAATGTAGCCCTTTTGATTAATTAAATCAACGGCTTTGTTAACTTCATCCTTCGAAAAAGTAAATTTATCTTCGGGCTTCTCTTCTGCATCGGCCTTTTTTTCTGCAGCACTCACTTTAGCTTTCTGAGCCATAAGATACATCCCCTTATTTATGTCTACTTTAAGCCTAGCACTGTTTTTGTTCAAAATTAAGAAAAAAGTCGTTGAAGCACCAATTTCCTTAAAAAATTGCTTGTGTCAGCGTATAATTAGATGTAGTCTGATGTTTACATAACCAGATATGAAACATACTATATTTTGAAATGAGGAATAGAATTTTGGGCGATAGCCAGTTAATGACCAATTTATTGATTATTATAGTTACGTTCTTCTTCGCCGCGTTTTTCGTGGCGAGTGAATTTGCACTTGTTCAGTCAAGACTCAGTGCGTTGGAAGAAAGAAAAAAAGCTCTTGAAGATGCCAAGGTAACAAAGGGTAAGAAGCTCACTAAGATTAACCGAGAGATTAAGATGGTCACCAACTTGAACGAGTATCTGTCCACCACCCAAGTTGGTGTCAGCCTCGCCGGGATCATCTTAGGGTACATTGGTGAATCATTTGTTGTGACGATCCTCGTTGACGTTATGGAAATCCATAACTCACCAATCGATCCGACAACCGCTCATGCCATTGGCGCGGTTCTTGGGATTGTCATCCTGACGTATTTGGAAGTTGTTTTAACTGAAATTGTACCGAAAAATATCAGTATCGACATGCCAATGAAGGTCTTGAACTTTATTTCCACTCCCCTTCATTACTGTCACATCCTGTTTTACCCGTTCGTATGGTTATTAAACGTTTCGGCTAACGGCATTGTCAAACTTTTGGGACTGCCATTTGCCAATGAAAATTCAGAATCATTTTCGCAAGCAGAAATTCTAAGCTTATCAAAAAACGCCGTTAAAAGTGGTGAACTTGAACAAAATGACTACCTATATATGCGGCGAGCCTTTCAGTTAAATGATAAGGTTGCTAAGGACATCATGATCGACCGGACCCAACTGGTCGTGATTGACATTACAACCACCGTCAAACAAGCCGTTCAAGTTTACCTGCAAAAGAAATTCAGCCGAATTCCGGTGGTGGCAAATAACGATAAGGATAAAATCCTCGGCTACGTCTACAATTATGATTTAATTCGCCAGTCACAAGTTGACTCGACGGTTAAGGTAGACCGCCTACTACGAGATATTTCAACCACTCCGGAAATGACTCCGATTACCGATGTCCTTCACCAAATGATCGATAAACGGACCCCCATTGTGGTCGTCGTTGACGAATATGGTGGGACTTCCGGGATTATCACCGACAAGGATATCTACGAAGAGTTGTTTGGAACCGTTCGGGATGAAATCGATCCATCATTTACCGAATACATCTTTAAACAGCCAAACGGCACCTATCAAGTCAGTGGTAAACTCACCACTCACGATTTTGAACGATACTTTGACGCCGATTTCCCTGAATTTACCAGTTCAGACGCGGTAACATTAGCCGGATACTTCCAGGATAATTATCCTGACTTAAAGGCTGGTGAAAAAATTTCGTTTGAAAACTTCGACTTCAAAATTGTTGACCTCGAAAATTCCTTTATCAATTGGTTTGAGGTCACCAAGCACGAGCCGGTGAAAACCGCAAGTGACGATGACGATCATGATGATCAGTCAAAGTCCGATCAAAAGAATTAATCCTAACTATAAGAGACTGACGCAAACCTTAAGTTTTGTCGT
>NZ_AZFZ01000049.1 GCF_001435895.1 Lentilactobacillus parafarraginis DSM 18390 = JCM 14109
GTATTTGGAGGACTTTGTCTTCAGTCTGAGACAACGAGTTAGTTGTCTTTCCAATGCCGACATTCTAAAATTAAAGTGTATGAGATAATTAATAGAGAAGAAGTGATTTGGAATGCTCAAAATCAATTATTTGGATGGTTCGACTCACGAGTCCATCGAGTACAAATCAGCAACCGATTTCATGGCCAATCAGCGTTTGGAAGTCCCGGATTTGGAAGACTACTACAAAATCGAAAGCGTCACGCTGGACGGCAAGCCCGTTGACTTAGAGGATAAAACAATCATCGGCCTTTACAAGAAGTTCGACAGTCAAGGCGTTTAAACAACAATCAGCACCGGTAATGACCACTGAAAAGAAGCCATTATCGGTGCTGATTTTATTTTGATGTCTCATCAATATCTTTAATTAAGAAATGGGTCCGGTCATTTTCAACGACCCCATAAACCCGTTGTTGATGCGTATCATCCTTATAGCCGAAATCAATCACGCTCTTATCATCTTCGACTTCAACGCCATTAAACTGATTCTTCAAGAATGTGCGTAATACGGGAATCTGCCGATCAAACTGGCGGGCCCGCTCAACGGCGCTCTGCAGCGTAAACCCCTGTTTAAGGTACCTTTGAATGTGAAAAATCAAAAACAGCATATGCATTGAATACTGCCGCTGCGTGCCCTTCTGCTGATCGATGGGGGCGATGTATCCCTGCTCTTCCCAGTATCTGAGTTGGCGACCGGAAACTCCAGTAATTGTCTGAACCTGCCCGATTCCAAAAATTAACTTGTCACTATCAATCAACGGTTCATTTGATTGTTTTTCTGCCATTATTTTCACCTTGATTAGCTGAGCCGTTCAGTGAGTGACCTCCTGGGCTGCCAGCCTTGATTTAAATTTTATGTTAAAAACGCATAGACGATTCAACCGCCAATTTGGGTAACCGCTCACATTATATCAGAAAAACACCACCGTGCTCAAAAGTCAGTTAGTGCCGCAAATTTTTCCGGTCCCCAGGCAGAATCTTTGTTATAATGCTTGCGTAACTATTCGAAAGGACTGAATTAAATGGGATTTTCACCAAAGCTATTAGTCGCTGACCTGTCACTGATTTTATCGATTGCCATCGCGTTTTACGCCCAAACAAACCACGTTCAGGACAATGTTAAAATCGGTCTGATTATCCTGGCCACCATTTTCCTAACCATTTCAATTGTCATTAACATCGTTTCCGCAGTCCAAAAGCGCCGGGAACGTCGCAAATAGCTGTTGATAAATCAAGGCGCCGTCGCAAAGATCACTTTGCCGCGGCGCCTTTTTTAAACGATTGGAATCAGGACTTATGCTCGTAGACGTCGATTAATCCCTGAGTTCCCAAATCACCAAGATGCAGCTGGTCAACCATTGTCTCGTAGAGCTGTTTGGCGAGCTTTGTGGCCGGTAAATCAAGTTTCATTTCGTCAGCCACTTCCAGCGCGATCCGCAAATCCTTCAAGAAATGCTTGGCATAAAATCCCGGCTTGAGATCGCCTTTTAAAATGCGTGGACCATAGGCGCCCATACTCCAGTTACTTGCACCACCGCCCTGAATCGTTTGAATCATTTGATCAAGGTTGAGGCCGGCACTCTTGGCAAATTCCAATGATTCCGTTAAGCCGGTCATCGTCCCGGCAATCATGATTTGGTTGGCCATCTTAGCATTCTGGCCCTGTCCAGGACCCCCGAACAGGTTAACCGACGTGCCCATTGCGGCAAACACGTCCTTCACGCGATCAAATACCTGCTGGCTTCCGCCAACCATGATCGTTAACGTGGCGTTCTTCGCCCCAATATCGCCACCGGAAACCGGCGCGTCGAGAACGTCAATTTGACGGGCGGCACCATAATCAAAGATCTTTTTTGCCAGCATTGGGGAGCTGGTCGTCATATCAATCAATGTTTGGCCGGCCTTAGCAGCTGAAAAAATACCGTCATCCCCAAAGTAAACGGTCTCAACATCCTTCGGAAAGCCGACAATCGTAATCACAACGTCACTGACCCGGGTGACGGCCGCCGGCGTGTCCGCCCAGGTTGCCCCATTTGCCAGCACCTGACTGGCATGCGCCTTGGTCCGGTTGTAAACCGTCACCGAAAAATCGTGCTTCAGTAAATTATTAATCATCCCAGTGCCCATGACACCGGTCCCAATAAATCCGATTTTCATATTAGCCACCTCATTTACTTGATCGATTCTTAACCTTCGCGACTAATGGCTGCCACCAGCTTTGATTGACAACGACCCAATCAATGGTGTCACCAATGCCGGTTTCAAACATCATTTCCGGCCGCCAACCCAAATCGTGGCGAACTTTTTGGTCATTGATGACATATTGGCGGTCATTGCCAGGCCGGTCGCTGATAAATTTAATGCGCGGCTGGTAAGCTGCCAGCTGAGCGGCAATCCGCTTCACGATATTAAGATTTGAGTGATATTGATGCCCAGCAATATTATAAATCTGACCGGCAGTTCCGTGGTCCATGACCGCCTGGATGGCGGCACAATTATCCCCAACATGTAACCAGTCACGAATTTCACTTCCCTGACCGTATACCGGCAAGGACTTCCCGCAGAGTGCGTGAGTCGCCATTAAGGGAATCAGTTTTTCCGGAAATTGGAAGGGGCCGTAGTTATTTGCGGAACGGGTGATACAGACATCGGTGCCATAAGTCTTGTAATCAGCAAGTACCAAAAGATCAGCGGCTGCCTTAGTTGCCGCGTATGGTGACGTTGGGTTCAACGTCGCCCGCTCATCAAATGCCTGCCCATCCGGGGTCGGTCCGTAAACCTCATCGGTTGAAACCTGAACGAACCGTGAAACATGATGCTGCCTGGCAGCATTGAGAAGCACGCTTACTCCCACGACGTTCGTCCGGGCAAACGGCGTCGGGTCCATAATCGAGCGGTCAACGTGTGACTCGGCAGCAAAATTAACCACCTTGTCAATTTGAAAGTCGTTAAAAGCCCGTTCAACGGCCGCCGCGTCAGCAATGTCTCCCCGAATAAAATGGTACCGGGGATCGGCGTGCATATCTGCTAAATTGCTCAGATTACCGGCGTACGTGAGTAAATCAAAGTTGATCACCTGCTCACTATGAGTCTGATCCAATAATCGATGAATGAAGTTTGCACCGATAAACCCCGCACCTCCAGTTACTAAAACTGCCATCCAATCCCTCCTGACATAAAGTTCTTAGTCTTCATTATAAGCTAACCTGTGAGGCAGAATTAAAAAATCCGCCATAAACTTTGCGGGAATGCAAAAAGATCGGCACAAAACCAGAAGTTTTGCCCGATCACTTTTATTTCGAAGATTGCCCGATTAATTGATCCGCCAGCAAGCCAGCGCTTGTTTCCCAAATATCAAACCAGATTGATTTTAGTGAGATTAATCGTCAAACACATCTTCGTTCACCCAATACTTCTGAGCGGTTGTCGACTTAGAAACCCGAATCCGGTAGAAGTCTTCGGATTCCCGTTCACCATCATCGTCGCGGTAGTATGCCTTGGCCTTCATATCAACATAAACCCGTTTACCAACGCGGGCCTTTATTCTGCTCCAGCTATACGTCCGGTTATTCTTCTTAGAGCCTGGCACGTACCGGTAAAGGCGCTGCTCACGGTAATCGGCTTCCAAAGGTGCCCGAAAAGTCGTCTTAGCGTATGTTACCCGGTAAACGCGGGATGCCCGAAAGTCTAAGGACTGAATCTGGCTGGTATCAATGGTTCGCCCCTTAGGCGTATACGCGGTGTCGGTCGTTTGCTTCAAATGATTATGTTGGGCGCCGGCGACGTGATCGGCTGGACTATCCGTTTGAGAACTAACGGAAAAGCCAATAATTCCAAGCGGAATCAGGAACAGCAACCCGGTATCAATCAATAAGTGACGTTTCATCATCGTTATCCTCCCAATTTAGAGCGGCGGTTAAAATTCGGTCATTATTATCGTTACCATTATTATATCGAAATAGTTTGGCGAAAGTATGAAGAAAGTATGAAAAGAGCGTGTCCCACGTAAAATGGTTGGCTTTTGACGATAAAAAAGAATCCTGCCGGCAAAAGTTTGCGGCAAGATTCCCAAGTCATGATAAGTTAAACTTATTTCTGATCATATGCTTCCTGGAACAACTGAACAATTTCTTCCTTGGTTCCCTTACGTGGGTTGGAGAAGGCGTTACCATCCTTCAGGGCATTTTCAGCCATCAGTTCAAAGTCTTCCGGTTTGGCACCAATTGCCCTGATGCTTCGAGGAATATTAACGTCATCGCACATCTGGCGCATTGCTTTGATCGAAAGGTCGGCGGCGTCACGAACCGAAAGGCCGTCTGTATTTTCGCCCATAATCTTGGCTAACTGGGCAAACCGTTCTGGGGCCGCAATAATATTATACTTCTCAACGATTGGCAGCAGCATTGCGCAGCAAACCCCGTGGGGTGCGTCGTATTGGCCGCCAAGTTGATGAGCCATCGCGTGAACGTAGCCCAAATCCGCATTATTGAAAGCCATGCCCCCCAACATTTCAGCTTCCACCATCTTGGTTCGAGCTTCAATGTTATGGCCGTTAGCAACCGCCTCGCGAAGACTTTCTTCCACTAATTTGATTGCTTCAATACACTGGCCGTCGGTAATTTCGTTGCGGTTAGTGGAAACGTATGGCTCAATTGCCTGAACAAAGGTGTCCATCCCCGTTGCAGCCGTTAGCGATGCGGGAACGTCCAGCATCAGCATTGGATCATTAAACGAAACCAGCGGTACATTGCGCCATGAAACAACCACGAACTTTAATTTCGTTTGTTCATTGGTAATCACACAGTGGCGAGTCAGTTCGGACGCCGTGCCGGCAGTGGTATTTACGGCCATCAGTGGTGGCAGCGGATTAGCCAACGTTTCGATTCCGGCAAGCTTGGTAATGTCATCCCCATTTGTCAAAATGATCCCGGTCCCCTTACCGGCATCATGTGAGGATCCCCCGCCAACCGTGATAATACTGTCACAATTGTTTTCAAGGTAGACTTTCTTAGCCTCCTCGATGTTTCGGATCTTTGGATTGGGTTCGACGCCGTCATAAATTGCGTATGGCACCCCGGCACCCTCTAACGACGCAATTGTTTGAGCAACGGGGCCGTTATCCATTGACCGCAAGAACTTATCGGTCACCAACAGCGGTTTTGTCATGTTCAGCATCTTTGCCCGGTCACCAATCTTCTTGATAACCCCCTTACCAAAGAAGTTAACGCTCGGCATTAAAAAATCAAAATTTTCTTTCATTATTCTTCCTCCTAGTTATGGTCACTCTGTTAACCATTTTTATGATAGCATTTCCCGGAATCCATGTAAACGATTTCACAATCTTTTTTTGGATTTGCCTCTCACCGCCAAGAGGGTTAAAATAAGGTAAATTCTAATTAATTAACACCTTGATGAGAAGTGTCATTTTATGGATTCGCCAAGAGAGCTTCGGTCGCTGAAAAGAAGTCGAATCGTAAAATGAAGATGAACTCGGAGTTTATCATTTGGTCTAATCGCTGAATGATCGGTCGCCCCCGTTACGGGTTGAACTTGATGACAACGTTAGACAAGTTCAATGAGGTCGACAACTCGCCGATGAACTCAGGTGGTAACGTGAAGAAGCCTTCACCCTGAAAATAGCAATTTATTTTCCGAGGTGGCGGCTTCTTTTTGATTGATCAGAAAAAATTTGGAGGTAATTTTGATGACTGAGACACACTTTGATATCGACACGCTTTTAGCCCAGGCCGGCAATCACGATAACCATGACCAGTTCCACACAATTTCAACGCCGATTTATTTGGCATCGAATTTTCGTCATCGGGACTTAGAAGACGTTGAAAACTTTGATCCCAAAAAACAATATTCCTATTCCCGATTGGCCACCCCAACCCGCAACGTGCTCCAAAAATCCTTGGCCGAACTGGAAGGCGGCGCCCAGGCGTTCGCTCTTAGTTCCGGAATGGCAGCCATCCAATTGGCCTTTTCACTATTTAAGACCGGTGATGAAATTGTCACGTCCGATGACCTCTATGGCGGGTCATTCCGGTATTTTGACTACTTAACCGACCACTACGGCATTAAATTCCGTAAGTGGAACGGTCAGGACTACGACCAATTGGCAAAATTAGTGACTGAAGATACCAAGGGTGTGTGGCTTGAAACCCCGTCCAATCCAACCATGAAGATTATCGACATTGACCGGGTTGCCGAAATAACCCATAAGGCAAACCAAAAAGCATTAGTTTGCGTTGACAATACCTTTCTAACGCCGGTTTATCAGCGACCCTTGGCTGCCGGTGCCGATATCGTCGTTCACAGTGCAACCAAGTACCTATCCGGGCATAACGATATGCTGGCGGGCGTCGTCGTCGCCAAGACCAATGAAGTTGCTGACGCGCTGGCCTTTAATTTCAACACAACCGGAGCGGTCCTTGATCCGTTTGATTCCTGGCTGTTACTGCGGAGTCTCAAAACCCTCTCAGTCAGAATGCAGCGCCACACGGCCAACGCGCAGTATGTTGCCAAACAACTTGAAAAGCTTCCCCAGGTACAGAAGGTGCTCTATCCCGGAAAGGGCGGCATGATTAGCTTTTACGTCCAAAATCGCGATCAAGTTGACCAGTTGTTTAAACGCCTGAAGATCATCTCATTTGCTGAGAGTCTGGGTGGCGTTGAATCCCTGCTGACCATTCCTTCACTTCAGACCCATCACGATATGCCGGAAGCCGATCGCTTAAAGCTCGGAATTACCGACGAACTGCTACGGCTGTCGGTTGGCTTGGAAAATCCAAACGACCTTGCCGCTGACTTAGCTCAGGGACTGGGTAATTAACGGGTTCTGATAATCACAACGGGCCGAGGAACGGCACGGTTCTGCTCCACCATTAGGCTCTTGACTCAATGGTTCGTAAAACAGCTCCAGCTAAGAACTGAAATTAATAATCAGTTCTTAGCTGGAGCTGTTTTTGATGACCGCTTTAAAATTTCCTTTTCCCTTAGCTTTGATGATTCGAATCATCAAATATGGTTCCCAAAGAATCTGGTTGGGGATCGGCGAGTTTAATGTAAAAGTTGGCAAGTGCCAAGTTGTAATATGGCAGTACCCATAAATCTAAAATCCCCATCGTGAAGCCAGAGAGAATGAACCATCCCAGAAAGCTTAGGTAAAGGACAAAGTACTCCCATTTATGCCCATTCATTAGTTCGCGACTCTTGGTAATCGCTTCAAGATAACCGATTGGTTTACCCTGATCAATCGCGTCACGATAAATGTAAAACGCCTGCGAGTACGAGAAGCCTTTAATGATGCCGGGAACAATGAGTAACAACGACCACAGCAAGGTCAGTACCGTTATCAGGATGCCAATGATCAGCGTGCCGATAAAGTACTGCCCGTTATTGAGAATCGTGAATGACTTGGTGACCGGTTCATCAAAGGTGCTTCGATTGCGAATCAAATCGATGCTGGCAAACCGCACCCCAATCAAGAGCAACCCGCTGATAATGGCAATCACCGTGACGATGGTCATCAACCCGTAAAATTGGCCGATTGGCTCAACGTTGGCGTACGAGTGAACCGATAAATCGTTCATGGTTGAATATAACGTTCCCGTGGAGTTGCCCAAATACTGAGCGATTGCCGAACCGTAGTTCAGGAGCAAAACGGGTAAGAATAATAGCAAGAAAAACGGGAAATGACTACTGAGCATCCGCCGCATTTCCAACTTTAATTGTGGTCTGTCCATAGAGACCTCCTTGAGTTAATTTGATCAATTGTTGTGAGTATATTACTCCTGGATAAATTGTCAACCCGGTTAACCCTTCGACCCAAGTGACGTTGCCGGTCGTTTGTTCACCCGGTTTAACCAGCAAACCATCAATAACGTGATCAGTGTGTAGGCTGCGCCGCCTGGTCCCACGGCATTCATCCCCAAATGAGAGACAATGACGCCACCGGTAGCCGAGCCCAAAGCAATCCCAAAGTTTGAAAAGATTGAGTTCAACGACGAGGCCAGCACGATCGATTGCGGATAGCCTTGTTCGGCAACTTGTAGAAAATGAATCTGGATTGGCGAATTAAGTAGCGGCATGCTGATAATCAAAAGCATCAGAACGGCTGCGCCAACCCACTGAAGGTTAAAGGTAAACGGCAATAGCATCATTAAGATAAATTGACCAACGTAGACTCTGGGCATTGCGTGAAGCCCCGGCCCATTTGTTAGGCGGCCGCTTGCCTGGTTACCAATAATGTTGGCAATTCCGAAAATGAAGAGTAAAACCGTCAGCATATTGGTTGAAAAATGCAGCTGGGTGGTAATGATTGGCCGCAAAAAGGTATAGAAGACGTAGATTGCGGCTAAGTTAAACATTGGCAAAAACATCCCGATTCGAATTCGGGAATCCTTTAAAAGCGCCAACTGCCCGCCAATACTGCTTCCCCTTTGCTTAAAGTCCCGGGGCAATGAGCCAAAGATAAGTCCCATGGTCACAATGGAGATCCCAATAATGGTTAAGAACGCCATCCGCCAACCGAAATTAGTTGAAATCCAAGTGCCCAGTGGAACCCCAAGAACCGACGCGATGCTGAATCCGGAAAATACCTATGACAGCAGCCATCCGCGCTTGGCCATTGGCGCAATGTGACTCACAAATGACAGGGCAATTGAAATGGCAACCCCGGAGACCAGTGCGGTGACAACTCTTGAAACGGCCAACAGTGCAAAGTTGGGGGCCATGACACTCATGGCGTTGCCCACCGTGAAAATGGCCATTAGCACCAACAAGCTCCAGAACAAATTGGTTTTGCCAATCATCAGCGTGATAATTGGGGTGCTGATCGCGTAAACCATTGCAAAAATCGTGACCGGGTACCCGACAGTTGCCACTGGAACATCAAATTGTTGGGATAGATCATCTAAAATCCCCACAATTAAGAATTCACTGAATCCTAACGTAAACCCAATTAAAACGAGAACAAAACTTTGTACCTTGAACTGCTTCATTGTTTGTCACTTCCTTTTCCAGTTAATTGTCTCAGACTTGTCCATATTACAGGTTTTGCCAGACACCGTCTAGTGATAAAAACTGAAAGAAGCCATGATAACGTTTTTAATTTAAACATGCATGGTTAATCAAACTGGTGACCATCAGAATTGGGATGCGAAATAAAAAAAGCACCAAAAAAGCCGACGATTTTTTAATTTCGTCGGCCCTTTCTCTTAAACATCAACTATTTTAAGTCGTTCTCCACAGCTGATGCCTTCTGAGATATTCCACTAGTCAAAAAGCATCACCTCCTTTTTTGATTGTCCAAATCATACAATGGTTCACTAAAAAATGCAAGTGATCGACGCCAGCTAATCGTCAATATCGTTATCATGGTGTAAATCGTGATCAATCACGTCATCGTTTACCCAATAATGGTGGGTTGCGTGCTTACTGAAAGCAATTCGATAGAAGTCTTCATGATCATACTCATTTTGATCATCGTCATCTTTAAACGTTGCCACGGCTTTTTTATCAATATAAACGGTCTGATGATCGGAAACATTCTGCGCATCCCACTGATAAATTCGGTTTTGTTTAACGGTCCCGGGAACTGATTGGTACAGATGCTCCTCACGGTACTCATCGTCTAATCGAGCGGTATCGCTTAAGTTCGTGTAGGTTACCTTAACCGCTCGTTGGTGATGGGAGACAATCGATGATTTTTGTGAATCATGAGTACTTGAACTGGTTGTTGATTGAGTCGTTGTGCTGGACGTGGAAGATTCCGAACTGGATTTACTGCTGGACGAAGCACCACCACTGTTAGCGGCACAACCGGCAAGTCCTAAAGCCACCAATCCGCTCAAACAGATGGTTAATAATCGCTTTTTCAAGGGTCATCCTTCCTTTCATTAACAACTGAGTCTAAGCCCGAATAACATTCTTAAACTCATTATAAAGAAAGTAATGCCCAATTACTAATAAAAGGCGGCCGCATCGTCATTTTGATTCTCGCATTAATCAAGAATTCGGAAGGAATAATCATGATGATATTTATGCTGCGTAAACACATAGTAGGTGCCAATGCCGTGATAGCGAATGAGGGCTTTCTTATAGGAACCGTTAATTAACCGTTTTTCGGTTTTAAACTGGCCGAGATTGGATGACGACGATCCGGTGTTAAACGAATACCAGGATCCCCACTTGCTAACTTTTAACTTGTGGGAACCACTTCTGGATGGGCTATAAACGGTCCCATTGTTGGTCACACTATGGGTGGTAATCTTAATGGTGCTAAATTTACCACTGTGAGAATACTTGTACCAGGTTCCGCGAAGTGATTTTGGTGTCGTTGTTGTCGAACTCGCATCGACTTGAGTGAGGTTGGTTGTCATTTCAATCCCAAGAACCACCAGCAGGGCGAGCATAATGAGTCGTAATTTCTTCATTTTAAAAACATGCACCTCCGTTAGTTAAAAGTATATCATGACATATCGAGTTCAAAGATAACTATCCGACTACAATCCCTTTACAAAAACAGCCCATCCCAAGAAGCCATCAAATGGCCTTCAGCTGGCGGCTCAACCCGAATCTCAAAAATCACTAAGGCCAGCCAATCACTCTCGATAATTGCAAAAGGATTACCAGCAGGCAACAAAATCCCCTTGCGGTATCAAAAAACGCCTGGTCGGGAAAACAGACCCGACGAGGCGCAATTGAACAAATTACTACTATATTAATGGATTATTAGGATGCAAGGATTCATACCGGCTCATTATGGTCAGACTGCCGTCCCAATTATTTTGAATCAAACCGGCTTTCAATTGCCCGGGCGTGGGCTTCAAGCCCTTCAACGCGAGCAAGGGTGGTAATCGCATCGGCTTCTTTTTTAAGCGCCGATCGGGTATAAGAAACGAATTGCGTGCGCTTCATAAAGTCCTGAACCCCAAGCGGTGAGAAGAACCGTGCCGTCCCGCCAGTTGGCAAGATGTGGTTTGGACCGGCAACGTAATCCCCAACTGGTTCTGAAGCGGAGAAGCCCAAGAAGACTGAGCCGGCATTTTGAATTTGGTTGAGATATGAAATCGCGTCTGGCAGCTGAACTTCCAAATGTTCCGGCGCAACGGCGTTCATCAAGGTAAAGGCGTCGTCAATGTCCTTCACAACGGCAATGAAGCCCTCGTTGTCCATCGCTGCCTGGGCAATCTCCTGGCGGGGCAATAATTTCACCTGACGATCCATTTCGGCGCTCACGTTATCCGCCAACTGCCGATCATCCGTCACCAGAATTGGCCGGGCCATCTTATCATGTTCGGCTTGTGACAACAGGTCAGCAGCCACTTGGCTGGGAACAGCTTCAGAACCGGCGATCACGCCAATTTCCGATGGGCCGGCAATCATGTCAATATCAACCTGGCCAAAGACCTGCTTTTTAGCGGTTGCCACGTAGGCGTTTCCGGGACCGGTAATTTTATCAACGCGGGGAATCGTTTCAGTTCCAAATGCCAAGCTGGCAATGGCCTGGGCGCCGCCAACGGTGTAAATTTCGTCAACGCCGGCAATCTTAGCAGCCGCCAAGACCGCTTGGTTAAGACCATCGGTTTGCGGTGGCGTCACCATGACGACCCGCTTAACGCCGGCAATCTTGGCTGGAATGACGTTCATCAGAATTGAAGATGGGTAAGCGGCAGTTCCGCCGGGTACGTATACCCCAACAGCCGCTAACGGCACAATCTTTTCGCCGCGAATAACGCCCTTTTGTTTGGCATCAACGAAGCTGTCTTCAACTTCCATTTGGTGGAAGGACGTAATGTTTCGCTTAGCCAGATTCAACGCGTCGATGACTTTTTTATCAGTATTCGCATATGCCTGATCGATTTGCGCTTGACTTACCTGCAAGGAATCAAGGTCAACGTTGTCAAATTTCTTTTCGTAGTCTTTGATCGCCGCATCGCCATTTTCGGCAACGTTAGCGATAATCTCGCGAACTGACTTTTCAACAGCATCCCGATTAGCCACCTTATTTGTTCGGATGGCCACCTGTTTTAATAACTGATCCAGAGAATCTTCAATAATTTGCATATCTACCGCTCCATTTCCCTAAACACCAAATTACGGTCAGAAAACGCTACTTCAACTCAGAAACTTGCCGACAAAAAAATCGTCCTCAGACATTGTGATTCACAATATCTGAGGACGATTTCTCGCGGTCCCACCTCATATTCGTCGCCACCTCACGATGAAACGACCTTACACTGTCTGTCACTAGTCGTCTAAAATAGAGAACAGTCACAGCAGCCGTGGTAACGCTCACTAGCGGGATAACCTACTTGGTTCAATTATCCAGTTCATAGATGTGTGTTCGTCAGTTCTATTAATCCGCTCTCACCATTCGGACTCTCTTTATAATCACGGACTGATTACTTTTCTAATCGTAACTTCATATTTATTATTGTTTTTTAATTTGTGATTACCCATACAATACCATGATTATTTGGAATGTCAACAGCCAAACCCAAAAACTCGTCAGATATTCATGTAGATCGACAAAAACATGGTTAACGTCCCCGCCATGACGAAAAAGTGCCAAATCAAATGCAGTCCCGGAATTCGGGGAAAGCTGTAAATCAAAGCGCCAACCGTGAAGATCACCCCACCACTCACTAGAAGCCAGAATCCACTTGGACTCAAGTTGGCATAGAGCTGCTTGCCCAGGAGCATGCACAACCAGCCCATCACCACGTAAATCGTCGTTTCCGTTTTCTGATACTTGCCATGAAAAACGACGTGACTCACAATCCCCGCAATTGCCAGTAACCAAACCGCTGCCAATAAGATATTTCCGGCCATATTGTGAACAAAAATGATGCAGTAAGGGGTGTAAGTCCCGGCAATCAGCAGGAAAATGTTACTGTGATCAAAAATCTGAAAGATCCGTTTAGCTTTCGTAAAAACAAAGCAGTGAAGCAGCGTTGACGCCAGATATAACAACAACACGCTGGCCGCGTAGACCGCTAAACTGGCAATGGCAACTGCCGAGAGATGCTGGTGGTACGCTCTTGTGAGGAGCAGCACCGTCAGAATTGCGCCCGCGACGAAAGAAACGCCGTGGGTTACTGCATTTAATGCCTCGTAGATAATTTGTTGTCGGCGAACATCAACGGTTTGATTATTCATTTCTGCACCTCCTAACTAACATCATAAGATAATCTCATCTAAAAATCAAGGTAATCTAGATTCAATATCTAGTTATGGTGATGCCCCTTTATGTGCGATAATGTTTATACTGAGATTAAAGGAGCTTCAATATGTCGAACAACTTTTCCGCAATTCATTTTTCCCAACTTACCCTGCCATTATACAATGATCTTCCCAATTTTAATCTGTACATGGATCAGGTGATTGATGAGGTCAATCAGTATCTGCAGCCATTGACGGGGACCAAAATAACAAAATCAATGATTAACAGCTACGTCAAACAGGGCCTAGTTGACCGCCCAGAGAAAAAGCGGTACGCAAGAAGCCACCTGGCCGAAATTCTTGTGGTCAGCGTGATGAAACAAATCCTTTCTCTGGACACCATTAAACAGGCTATGACCATCGCGCTTAAACTGGATCCAATCGATAAAGCCTATAACCAATTCATCGAGGTCTTCAACACGGAACTGACCCAGATTAAAACGACCAACCTTTCAGCAACGGATTACCAACGAATGGCCGTTCATGCCCTTTTATCAAAATCGCTGGTTGAACAAATGCTGGCCCAAAAGCCCCTCGACGATTAAATGTTACAGTCATGTAACAGAATTGATTCTTTGACATTTGTTTGTCATATTGTATACTTTTAAAGAATAGAAATGGAGGAATCTCAATTGAAGAAGCTTGCAACGATTTTTGCCGGCACCATTCTGGCACTGCCGATTTTCGCGGCCATTCCGGTATCAACCGCAAACGCCGCGAAGACTAAGACGTACCACTTTTCAATTCTAACCTCGGACTTTTACGATAAGGGCCGCGTCTATCACACTAAGGATCATGCCGTGACCGTTTATCGGGCAGCCATCGGCGCTGACACGCCCAGTATTGATTTCACGGCCCGGGGCAAGTTGAAGGCGGCAACGACTTACTACGTCACCCAATACGTCAAGGCTAAGAGCAACGCCACCAAGAAGAACCGGGCGTTTCTGTATGTTAAGAATCACGGCTGGGTTCAATCGACCAAGTTGGTAAAAGGGGCTTTTCAGCAGGCAGACTAACGGCTAGGCAGTCAATTCCTAGTCATGGATTGTTGGGCCAATGCCCTTCTATGGGAACCAACCCCGTTTTTGTTTTAACACCCAAATTATTTTAAGGAGGCGGTTTTTTATGAATCGTGCTGAAATTAAACAGGATGCCAAACACATCCTTAATTCACACTTTTCGTTTTATTTTTTGCTATTTTTACCAGTTTTATTAATTGAACTTATCGGGGGAATCGTTTATTACTGGAATTCATCCGATACCCCAAAGCCAAGCGACGTGTACGGCAGCCTGATTTTGTGGGTGGCCTCACTTTTGGCGGTCGGCGTTTACTTCGTCTGCGTGGATGCCTTTCGTCAAAAACTGACGTACGACAATCCGCTTCGAAAATCATTAACCATCTTCAACAATGGGGATTACTTCCTCGGAACCCTATTGATTGGGATTCTAACCGGCATCTTCACCTTCTTGTGGACCCTGCTTTTGATTGTTCCCGGAATTATTAAGTCATTTTCTTACTCACAGTCATTTTTCATTTACCGGGACGCCATTGACCGCGGTGAGCGGATGAGTTACCTGGATGCCATTACCCGCAGCCGAGAATTGATGGATGGTCATAAAATGGACTACTTTGTGATGGTTCTAAGCTTTATTGGCTGGGACTTACTCGTTCTTGTCACCCTTGGGATTGCCGCCATTTGGGTTCAACCGTATATGGGATTGAGCTTCGCTAACTTCTACAACGAACTTGCAAATCAGCACGATGCAGCCCCTGAGCTGATTGACGAAAAAGCCACCAGCGACGATCAGGCTGATAACGACGATCATACTAACAACGACGATAAGCAGTAGCTCGGCGATGATGTTAACGGTCATTTAGGGATTGATTCCCACTTTTTCATGGTTGCCGCTGGTCGTTAAAGGGTGCTCGGATCACGATGACAAGTCGGATCTGAGCACCCTTTTATGATCGGCTATTTGAAAGTGCTTACATAATAAGTAAACTATGATAAAATACAAATAACAAATCTCATTTTATAAAACGGAAGGTGACTGTATGATGATCACAACATTCGGTGAGTTGATGCTGCGCTTAACCGCAACGGAAAACCAGCGTTTTACCCAAGCAAGCAATTTTAAAGCCAACTTCGGCGGTGCAGAAGCCAACGTTGCCGTTCTCCTCAGCCGCCTAGGTGATCGCACGGCCTTCGTCACCAAGCTGCCTAACAACGCCCTCGCATCCGCGGCAATCGCTGAGCTAAAGGGCTTCGGCATTGACACTTCCTTAATTACCCGGGGTGGGAACCGAATGGGGATCTACTTCGTTGAAACCGGCAGTGACCATCGCGGCAGCAATGTCATTTATGATCGGATCGGCAGTTCCTTTGCCACCTCGGTGTTTAAGGACTACGACTGGGATTTTCTTCTCATGCGGACTAGCTACTTTTACATTTCCGGCATTTCGGCAGCCCTGTCTCCCGAACTTCGGCGAACGCTTTTATGGACGGCCAACTATTGCCATCAGCACAATATTAAGGTGATTTATGACGCGAACTTTCGTGGTAAATTGTGGTCGCCAGCCAGTGCCCAGGCCTTTAACAGCCAGCTCATGCCCAGCGTCGATATTTGCCTGGCTAATGATGTGGATCTAAAGCCGGCGTTTGGCCTCTCAATTGACCCAAGTCAGGCCACCGCCGACGAAATTGAACAAACCTTACGCCAAATTCAAAAGGCTTTTCCGAACTGTCAACAGGTTGCGTCAATTTTTAGAAAGCCTGCCGGCCCATCCACTCAGAAGTGGTTTGCAACGCTTCTTGATCATCATCAATTTTTCACCAGCCAAACGTACGAAACGACTGCCCACCACGAAATTGGTGCCGGGGATGCGTTTGGTGGCGCCCTGACCCATGGCATTCTCAACGGGTTTACGCCACAATATCGCCTCGATTACGCCCTGGCGGCGGCCATCTTAAAATTGTCAATTGCCGGTGATTATCCGTTGATCACCGATGGCGATATTCAGGCCCTGCTTACCAAAGACAATCCGCCAACCGTTAACCGCTAATTTCTTACGACTGAATCCTTAAAAGTGGGACTCAGTCTTTTTTTGTCATTATTTGCTGGCTTCTGATTGTTATTTGCTTATGTCATAAAAAAGTAATCTTTTTGCAAAAAAGTTTTGTCAGGGTCGCCTTAGTGGTTCTAATCCCCGTAACATTGACAACCCCGCCATTAATCGGGCTTGTCACGAGGTTTTAAATAGCATAGTTTATATAGTGACGCAAATGAAATACCCAATAAAATTGACATAAAAGTGAGGATCACCATGATAAAACGACAAATTGCTTACTTTTTAGCAACCGTTGGGGTTAGCGTTGGCATAATCGCTTCGTCAGCAGCCAACACCCACGCGGCCACCCTCTCCATTCCAGACGTTTCTGAATGGCAGGGAAAAATAACCAACCTCCAAGCTCAAAACCTTAAAAATCAAGTATCATTCGTCATTAACCGCCGCCAATATGGCAGCAGCTACGTTGACAAATACGCCACCAACAACACCGCCCTCTATGTAAAATACGGCATCCCGTTCGGGGAATACGATTACGCGATGTTTACCAGCCCCGCCAGCGCGAAGGCCGAGGCGAAGAACTTCTATAACCGCTCCAATAAGAATGCCCGCTTTTACGTGTTGGACTATGAACAAAATAACGTGACGTCCGGCTCCTCAAAGAGTGCCGTTTCCGCCTGGTACAACGAGATGCGTTCGTTAACCAATAAAAAATTGGTCTTTTATTCTTACCAATCCTTTGCGACCCAGTATGCCGGCAGTGCCCGCAATAGCTTCGATGCCCAGTGGATTGCCAACTACTCCGCTAAGCCATCCATTCATACCGACCTCTGGCAATATACCAATAAACACTACTTAGCCGCCCTGGGAAAGTACCTTGACGACAGCAAGGTGATGACCTCCACGCATCCAGTTTCCTGGTGGACTGGGAATAGTGATACCGCAACGGCCTTACAGGACGCGGCAATCACCAGCACCCCGAAATATTATCATGCGCTGAACACCACCAAGCAGCTCAGTACGCTTAAAAAAGTTTATTTGTACAATTCGAAGACCTTTGACAAGGCCAACCGCGTTAAAGCCGTTTCTGCCGGCAGTAACATCAGCATTCAGTCGGTTGGCAAGCGCGCCAGCGGCTCATATTACTTCACAACAACGACCGGTCAGTACGTGACCGCCAATCGTTCATACGTGAGCGAATAGGAGGCAATAAGCAAATGACATTCAAAAAACGATTTATCAACTCATTCATCGCGGTGGCCGGTACCACTGCTTTGGCGTTTGGCGGCTACACCTTAGCTAATAACACCGTTTTTCACGCGAACACCGGAATTAGTTCTGCCAAGCAGACCCCAGCTCCCCAATCCCTAACGGTTGCCGGCACCAGGCTCACGGCATCGATCACCAATAGCGATCCCAAAGATTACCGTCTGGATTACAACGATGCCAACAACACCCGCCACGCGACATTTGAAATGCAGACGTTTGCCGATGCCCAGTCAGCCACCGATTCTCTCAACTATGTTGGCAATCCTGACGGGACCAAGGATAAACTAAAGGATGGCAAGGCTGCCATTTCACAAGGGACCCTCGGCCACGTTTACACTCATTGGAACCAGGGCAACTGGTCAATTACCACTGTGACACCGTCTGAGGCCGCGGGTGGTCAGAACCCCACTCAATTTGCCAGTCAGGTCGCCAGCCAACTCAGTCAATTCCCATTACCAAATCAGAACGTGACTCACGGGGCGATTGTGTTGTATGCTAATAACAACTCAGAGATGGCAAATACGGTTAAATGGCAAGAAAACACGCGGGTTTATGAAGTCACCAGCGATCAAAGCAACGTTGCCATTCAGTTAAGTCATCAAGCCAATTAAGGAGGGCCACAATGCGCCACAAAAAATTAGCCGGCCTGGCCGTTGGATTATTGCTCGTCGTTGGCGGGCTCAGCGGCTGCAATTCGAACAAGCAGGGCCAAGGAAATCACGATTCCGGTTCCAAAATCACGAAGTCATCCCGAACCGATATGCAAAATTCATCAACCAGTGACTCGTCGAGCAGTGAAAGCAGTTCATCACAATCATCAAGTAGTTCGTCGCCGGCTAGCGATCAATCGTCAGCGACCGCTCCGAAAACAACCGGTTCCCGAATTTCAACTTTCAACAATCAAATCACTCAGAAACTCGGAAACGTCAAATTACCAACCACTGATGGCTTGGGTTCCGGCAGCCAGAATTTAAACATGCGCTACCGCGGTACCGCTGCTAACTATGTCGTGTATTACAGCGTTGGCAGTCAACCACAGAATCTAAACGCCGGCGCGGTTGCCAACGAAACGGCTTACGCCAGCTTTCAAAAGAAAACCTACGCTTCCTCTCGCCAGGCGGCCGGAGCTGTTAATTATTCCTCAGCAGCCTCAAAGGGACTGCCAAAGGTTAAATTAAGTTCCAAAATCACCGGCTATGAGAATGCCGGCGGCGGCCAACGCTATATCGCGTGGAATGAGGGTCGCTGGGCCGTTTCCGTTCACGGAAGCGTCGTTAACAATACCGATCCGAAGCAAACCGCTAAACACACCGTAAGCTTACTGGATCAAAATATGCTACCCGTTCCTGAAAGTCGCGGCACAATCAGCTTCAACGTGCACACGTCGACCGACCACACTCGGGATCAGGCCATTACCTGGCAGGCGGGCCGAACCGTCTACACGCTTAAAGGGCAAACGATCGACACTTCGGTTAAGATGGCCACACGCGTTAAATAACCAATCAATTTCTAACAAGCTGAATGGCTCAGCCCCAATCGGCTGGGCTTTCAGCTTTTATTTTGGTCGCGAAAGGACTCACTATGAAACTCATCATCTCTCCCACCAAGAAAATGGTGGTTAACACCGACGACTTTGATGTCCAAGAAGCCCCCATCTATCTTGAAAAGACCCGCCAAGTGCTGGCAGTTCTCCAGAATTATTCGGACAGCGAGCTTAAAGACTTGTGGCACACCAGTGATCGGCTGACCCAAATCAATGCCGATCAGCTCCGCCACATGGATCTGGCGGGGCCATTGACGCCTGCGGTGATGAGCTATTCTGGCATTCAATTTCAATCAATGGCGCCGGGAATTTTGACGGGGCCGGCTTTGAAATATCTCCAGCGGAACCTGCGCATTCTATCGGGGTTTTACGGAATTTTGAAGCCGTTCGATGGGGTTGTCCCCTACCGTTTGGAAATGCAAAGCCACTTACAGGTTAACGGGACAACCAACCTCTATCATTTCTGGGGTGACAGCCTTTACCGGGCGCTTGACCCGCAGCCGGGAGAACCAATCATCAACTTGGCGTCAAAGGAATACGCCAAGGCGATCACCCCGTTTCTAACCCCCACTGACCAGTGGATCGACATTGTCTTCGGTCACCTGGTTGCCGGTAAGGTTAAAACCCGCGCGACCTTAGCCAAAATGGCCCGGGGTGAGATGGTCCGCTACATTGCCGAACATCAGCTTACTAAGGTTAGCGACCTTCAATCATTTGATTCGCCAAGGTACGCCTATGATCCGCATCGGTCGACAACAACGAAACTCGTCTTCTTAGAAGCCGGCCAAGCAGCCGCAAGCAAGCCTCACCGTTAACAATTTAGCAAACTAATTAACAGGGGTCGTACAAATTAGTTACAAATCCATTAAAACGGCGAACGATCCGCGGCCGACATGGTACAATTTGAGACAGAAGTTGGAGGGAGAAGAACATGAAAATAACAAAATGGTTGCGGGCAACAGTGATTGCCTGCGCAACAGCATTAACATTTGGAATTGGGCTTGGCTTTGTCAGCCAGTCCGCATCGGTTGACGCGGCAGCGGTTAAATACACAACCGTCTCAACCTCGACCATGAAAAAGGCGCCGTATCACAAGAAATCAACAACCGGCGTCATTTGGAACGCTTCCCATACCAAGAAAGTCGCCACCCTCAAGGGGTACCCTTACACGACTTGGTACGCCACTAAAAAAGTGGTCATGAAGAAGACTGGCGGGTCTAACGCGCTTTATTATCAGGTGCAGAATGGTTCCGGCACGGTTTCGGGTTACGTTTGGCATAACTACGTCACCCCGGGGAAATCACCGTTCGGCTTGAAATACGCCTTGGGGGCCGTTGCTCTTGACGTGAATACCAACGGGGTTGTGTGGTCAAAGAGCGCGAACACGCCGCGGCCAATCGCCTCAATTTCCAAATTAATGACGCTATATCTGGTTCGGCAAAAGATCAGCAATGGCGGCGGCACTTGGAATTCCAAGGTCGACACCAGCAATGCCGGTCTCAAAAAGCTCGGCAAGGACAAAGATTTTGGCGGTTTTAAATTCACGAAAAATTCTTACACCGTCCGGGATCTTTATTTAGCAGCGTTAATTGAATCATCCAACAACTCAGCAATTGCGTTGGGTCAATGGGTTGCCGGTGGTTCAACCCCCGCCTACAACAAAAAATTCATCTCAATGATGAACGCGCAGGCAAAAACATGGGGGCTGGACAACAGCTCGTTTGTATCAGCTTCCGGAATGGAACAGAATAGTTTGAAGCCATTCGGTTACAGCATTGGCGGCGCAAATGCCAACATGGTATCGGCTGCCGACGTTGCCCAGATTGCCCGGCATTTCATTAATGACTACTACGACGTGCTTACCGATGCCTCGGTTAAATCAATGAGCTTGGATGGTCAAAAGCTGTACAACTACAACAACATGCTTCCAGGCCGCAAGTATTACCAAAAGTCACTTAACGTGGATGGTCTCAAGACCGGTTACACGTTTCCTGCAGGTTACTGCTTCGTTGGAACTGGTCGAAAGAGCGGTCATGACCGCATTATTACCGTCGTCCTTCACGATGAAAATGAGTTTACCGAAACCCGTTCATTGATGAACTACGTTTACGATAAGAACTTAGCTTAAAATACCAGCGCTATTGAATGGTGCCAGTACAAATCGTTAAAAATCAGCCAGTTGTTCCGTTTCTTGGAATGACCGGCTGATTTTTTTCTGACGAAGTTATCTTTCAAGCCGCCAAGTCCCCCGGCTCAAGCCTTGCTTAGGCACCCGTTGATCTGCGAAGACCCGAATCTTGACTATTTCTGAATAATTGGTTACTTTAAAGATTAGGTGTCGCTTTTCTAAACACACATGATGACGACTGATTCATCTTCGGCAACGACCCAACCTAATTGGAGACTTTCTCAATGAAACTTATGGCATATGACATGTCCCGCCCGCTCAAATTTATTCAAAGCGGCCATTTTTCTTCAGGTATTGGATGGCAGCACCTGCCATCAACCCGGAAGGCTGATCGCATTCTTGTCGGGACAAAGAATGCGATCAGCCTCGAAGTTATGGGAGAACCCGTCACCCTTTCAGCGGGAAACGCGCTCTGCGTTTTTCCGGGAGAAAGCATGGTTGGCACGTCACCAACAACCCAAAACGCTGAGTTCACTTGGCTTCATTTTGTGAACCAGTCACCGCTCTCACAGATTGAGACATATCCACAAGATTTTAAACAATCAACCTCGCTCATTCTCCCCCGGGTCTTCAAGTTCAACGACCCAAACCGAATCTTAGCGCTAACGGCCCAACTATTGGACGCGACGCATACTTCCGAAAATAATTTAGTATCCGCGAATTATTTTGTGTCATTTTTCATCAGTGAGCTTGCTCAGGACTACTTTCAAGGCATTCACCAATCGAACTATGACGAAGGCATCGTCAATCGCGTCAAGGAATGGATCCGAGCCAACATTAACACCGACCTCAAAGTCAAAGACATTGCCAGTCAGTTTAATATGAATAAGGATTACATGGCCCGGCTATTTAAACGGGTGACCGGAACCACCATTAAAACTTACATCAACCAATCGAAAATTAATTTGGCCCGGTATCTGTTATTAACGTCGGACCTGTCGGTTGCTGAAATTGCCCAACGCTGCTTTTTCTATGACTATAAATACTTCTTCCGGTTATTCAAAAAGGAAACCTCATTAACGCCGCTAAAATACCGGAACACGTTCACGAATACCTTCTTGAATAATCCCAACGTCGATCCCGGCTACGATGTTGGTAAAGTCGTCGCTCTCCTCGAGAAGGGCATCAAAAAGTCGACCCTCTATTAATGCAAACTATCGGCCAACCCAACGAGCCTGCCTTTTTGGCATCCCCATTGGATTGGCTGATAGTTTAAACGCAAAAGTTTTTGGCTAACTGATCGACCCAACTTTGTCATCTGCATATTGGTTTCGGTAACTGAGAGGCGATACGCCGTAACGCCGCTTAAACGCCATTGAAAAATAATAGACGTTCTGATAACCAACATCGGCCGCAATCCGACTGATCTGTTCAGAAGTGGACAAAAGACGTTTGACGGCTTCCTCTAAGCGGTATTTCGTCAAAAACAGATTAGGCGTAATGCCAAATGTCTTTTTCATACTGCTTGTCACGGAGTTGGGATGGACATGAAACACCTGCCCGAGTTTTTCGTTGGTAATTTTTTCATCAAAGTGATCGCGTAAATATCGCTGAATTTGAGTGGCCAAAATTGCCGTCTGGGATTGACTTGTCGCTGGGGATTGGACCTGCTGCAACAGGTCTAAAAATAATTGCTGGGTCTGCCAAAAGCCAACCGCATTCTGGGCAGCGCTATTCTGAAATATTTTTTTAACCAGGGCACAAATTCCCGGCATGTTCGTGATGTGACTGTGCTTGCTTAAAAATAGGGTCATTTTCGGCGTGTAATAGTGTAAAGATGGCACCGGAATCACAGAATGAAGTTCTTGAGGCTCACTGGCCTGCAGGTAACAGCCGGTGACTGAAAAATGAACCCAGTAGTATTCGGTTGTCTGATCCATGGGCTTCCAAGAATAATGGTGGTGCTTAGGCTGTAAAATAAACATTTCACCCGGCCCAACGACGTATTCCTGATCATCCTCGGCAATATACAGTTTTCCGCGAACCATGAAGATCATGACAAAGAATTGAAAGTTGTTGCGGTTAGGGTGGCGATCGCCGGGATTAAACACAACGTGCCCACTCTGAACGTAGGTCGGTAATGGTAAACATGAAATTGATAAGTATTGATTAGTCATCGCAATCTTCCCTTACATGAAATCCAATCATTCAAACAAACTTATTAGTGCTTAACTAAGACGCATCATTCATCACAAATATTCCCTTCGATAATATTGTAAGCGCTTATTTAATGGGTAAAAACTCACAGATTTGTACATAAAGTTTAAAAATCCGACGAATCAGCCAATTATGCGGGCGTTTTTCCGATATTTGAGGACCTTCGAACGACTTGCAATTGACTATCACCGCAAAAAAGCATAATCTGTTCTCGGTACTGTACCCTGTCAAGTTGACACATTA